>JAFGDY010000283.1 GCA_016931895.1 Anaerolineae bacterium | reverse complement strand
GTACCCGATCTCGCAAATCCCGTCTTTATAATTCTCGTAGTCCTTGATGAATCTTATTACTGAACATAATAATCTAACATTGTCAAAATAGGATCTAAATAGGATGCACTATCAGGAAAGGGCTTGTTTTGCCCACGGCGGTTGTAGAAAAAGTGGCGATCTTGAATTTACTGTTTTGATATTGACAAGTTATCGAGTGTAGCTGACTGCAATATTCTTGGAGAAAAAGACTATGCTTAAGATTTTTTTATCGTATGCTCGCGCGGATGGTAACCCTGCCGCTACTCGCCTTCGTACCGAATTGGAACGCGCTAATTTTTCTATTTGGCGAGACATAGAAGATATGCAAGGCGGATTGGGGTGGAAAGAGCAACTTCGCGCAGCGCTGCGAGAAATAGATGTCGTTTTGGTTTTGCTGACCCCGGCATCGGCAGCATCTCCCTACGTGACCTGGGAATGGGAGAATGCGTTGACCTTACAAAAGCGTGTCATCCCCTTGCTCATTTCGCCCTGCGAAGTTCCATCTGATTTGAAGCGTTTACACTATCATAACCTCAACCAGCCTGACAATTACGCATTAGGGCTAATGGCTCTGGTGCGTGACTTGAACAATGTCTCGGCGGTTATAGAGCCTGATATACCTGATGAAGTAGTTCCTGTTGATCCAACGGTGAATATGCAAGGTGGTTTTTATCAGCCAAACTGGAAAGTTGAAAGGGATGTGATTCAGGCTCAAAGGGATGTCATTATAGTTGGTCGAGATATTTCTCAAGAGAATGAAGCTTTGGCTCAAGTATTCGCCGACCTGATGAAAAATATTAAATTGCTGCCGGCTGACGACCAGGCAGCAATTACCCCAATAGCCGAGCAGGCTCGCACTCAGGCAGAGAAAATCCAAAAAGGCGACGAAAGTCCTGAAACACAAACAGCTTTGGAAAAACGACTAAAAAACCTGGCGGCAATGGCCCCAGATATAGGCGAGGTCATCATTGCCGCCCTGGCCAGTCCGGCCGCCGGCATTGCCTTGACTATTCAAAAAATAGCCCAAAAAGTGCAGGAACAATTAAAGAATTAAGCTTATGACATCTCAAGACTCCTGGTCAGAAATCAAGAAACGTTTGTCACAACTTCATGCAGATAGTTCCCTAATTCCCTTTTATCCCTTCCTGGACAAGTTACAAGTTTGGGTAGAGGCACAGGTCTATCCTGAAAATATTTTTAATGCCCTTATATGGCTTATCCAGGAAATGAGTGTTCAAGTTGAACATGGTCTCTCTATACATGATGTACTGGACCAGGTTATTTCTGGTGGATTTACACAACCAGATTGGAGTCCAGAAAATGTACATCAATATCAGACCAATGGCCATATTTTCCAGTTTGTATTTAGCAATTTTCGTGATGAAATTGAACCACACAAGCCTGACCCCGGCATTCCGGTGCCGATTGTATTGTTAGTAATGAATGACTCCGATATTGAAGATTTGGTTACGGAAAAAACTTTGTTCAAGCAACTGCAAAAGGTACTGAACAAGAACGGCATAACTGACTGGACACAACGTTATCGAGACAAACCTGAAGCCTGGCAGCCTTTCAGCGGAACTGATGGCGCGGAAAGCATTACTCACCTGGTGGCCGAGTCGCTTGAGCAGGCCGGGAATAAGATGCACCCCTTCATTCCCGTTTTTCACGATATCCGCAAACTCAATGATACCGGTAACCGGCATTATCTCAGAACGTTACGACAGGAAGGGTGCATAGTGATTATGGATAGCATCTCGATACGCCACCCGGCGATTTTTGAAGCATTTCAACAATCAATGCTCGATGCTTACCCAAAAACCTCTGTGGTAACTATAGCTCCCTTCCATACCATGTTTGAGGTAGTGCGCAGCATGACCGTCGTTTTTCGGTTACGTATTTCAGATATGGAATTTGTCAAACGCAACAGGGATTACGCCGAAGATTTTAGTGCGTGCCGGGAGATTTGCGAGAAGGAAGAATTTCAACATTGGTTGGCGGACCGATTGAGAATAATGTATCCGGAAATAGTTGGGCCAACGGGTATTCGGGCGTATATGCATGAAGGATTGACCGGAGTAGGTCAATGATTTATACGTTTTACTCCTTCAAAGGCGGCGTAGGACGTTCCATGGCCTTGGCCAATGTGGCTGAGTTGTTGTATCGTCGAGGTTTCAAAGTCTTGATGGTAGACTTTGACCTGGAAGCGCCCGGCCTGGAAGGTTATTTTGAGGTGCCAGAAGCGCAGAACAAACCCGGTGATATTCTAACGCGGCGCGGCGTTATTGACATGCTGGTTTCTTATAAAGAGTTGCGTTTATTATCATCCCCCCTGCCCCTCTCCCAAACATTGGAACCGCCAACTCCCCAAAGGCAAAAAGATTTTCCTTTTCCGGTTGAACCCATTACCAATTTTATTACGCCTATTTATCAAGAAAACGAAATTGGCGGGAGGCTATCTATAATTCCGGCCGGTCGTCGCGCCGGCTCTGAATTTACCAATTACGCTCAACGGGTGCGTTCTTTTGATTGGGACGACTTTTATACGAATTGGGATGGCGAGCAATTCTTTGAATGGTTTCGGCGCGAAACGGAAAGGCAGGCCAATGTGGTGCTGATTGACAGCCGCACCGGCGTCACCGAAATGAGCGGCGTTTGCGCTTACCAGCTTGCGGATGTGGTGATTATGTTTGTCACCCCCAATCAACAAAATCTCGACGGCACGTTGATGATGGCCCGCAGCCTGGCCAACCCGCAACTGGTCAGCGAGGGACGCCAGGGAAGACCCCTTTCACTACTATTTGTGCCGAGCCGGGTGGAACAAGGCGAGAAACTTTTACTCGATGAGTTTGAAGAACAATTCAACCGCGTCCTGAACAGTTTTATCGCGCCCCGGTTCAAGTTTGAAAAGAGCGCATTTATTGACTTGAAAATACCCTATGTGCCATACTATGCTTACAAAGAGAGCGTGGCCACGCGTGAACCTGAACGAGCCAGTGAGTCAGGCCTGGTTGAGGCCTTTGAAAAACTGGCCTCTATTCTCCTGCCATTTACTCCTGAAACTTTTTCGCCAAGTTTATTTGCTGGACGCCAGCGAGAATTGGATGACCTGATTCGTTGGGTGACAGATCCCTCCGGCGTCCGCCGGTTAAGGACTATTGCCGCTCCCCCTGGTTATGGTAAGACTTGGCTGCTGCGTGAGCTAGAAAGACGGCTTATAAACAGACGTGATTTATTTATTATCAGTGTCCCTGTCCCTGCCTCCAAATTAATATCCAGAGTACAGATGGTTGAGTGGTTATCATTTGTGGTTAGAAATGCGCAAATAGTTTATCCTACGGTGCGTGACATTGGTCAATTTTCCCCAGAAATTATAATTTCTAACCTGCTTGAAGATTTAACCCAAGCCAGTCCCCCTTTACATCCTATTCTGCTAGTGGATGGGTTCGATGAATTACAATACAACGAGCGTCGAGAATTGGAAAAGTGTTTGTTAGATCAGTTCTGGCTTAATCCCGCAGCGCGGATAATTGTTTCCCTCAGAGATGAATCCGTCCTGGCCAGCACTAATCTCCGGCGTGGCGAAGAGCGAGTGCTTTTAAGGCCATTTTCTGAAAAAGAGGGGCATCAACAACTTGAAGAACTTCTGGACCTAAAAGTCAAAGACTCTAAATATCAAGAAATCCTTAAACTTATTGCTCCTTATACCCTCAATATTCCGGGGCTTAATGCCATCTTAGTCGAGAGAATTCAAGAAAATATAAAAAACAATCGCCAGCCAATATTAACTGCCGCCGATTTAAGGGCATGTTGGCATGAACTTATTGGCCCGGAATTGAACCGTCAGCCGGAAGCTATTGAATTCATTGAACGAGATATACAGGCCATTATCGCCCTACCACAAGATTCCTGGACTTTCGAAACCTTTGCTGTGCAAGGTAAATACCTCCAACGTGACGCGCTCAATCATATACAAATGCTGATGGCTCTAGGTATTGTTTGTCACGCTGGCGGTCAAAAATATACGGTCATTGACGGGCTAAGACAAATACTTCAGGCTGAACAAAGGCTCAAGGAAACCGAGAGAGAATACGATTTAGATAATATTCGCGTTCTATTAACTGAGAATTTCACAGATATAGAATTAGGCCGTTTCTGTCTTGAGAGACCTGAATTCAGGATTTTCTATAATGAATCCTGGCCGGAAAAATACAAACTCGCGTCAACCGATGTTGTTGACTCGGAGGCAATTTCCTCATCTAGGGGTATGAGCAAAACCGAGTTTGCCGATACTATTGACCAGCTTATAAAACATGCCAGCCGCAAAGACTACTTGGACATTCTCCTTGACTGGGCCAAAAAACCTAAACCGGATATATCAGCTATTTCACCTTTACGTCTGCCGCAACTATCCTGGAAACTTGACCTGTTTAAACCCCGGCCTATTCTACCAGATTGTCAGATTAGCCGGACACTTAAAGGTTATGACCCCTTTCCCAACCACCAAGCCGAACACGAATTAGCCTTTTTGTTTGGCGAAGTGGGTGGCTTTTGGAGCGACCGCGGCCACCCGGCCTATGCGGCGATTTCGGCCAACTTTTCGCCCGAATTAATTCTGGGGGAAAGCGGCAGCGGCAAAACCGCTTGCGCTTACGCTCTGTCCCAGTTGGGCGACGTTGAAGGCAAACCATTGGCCAAAACCTTACCCATTTATCTGAGGGGGGAACAGGTTGCCCTGCGCGATATCCACAAAGAAGTAGCCCTGGCCCTGTTCAATTTTGGCCGGGCCAATCCCGCCATTTTGTTGGATTTGTCCCCAGACGAGCAAAAACTCCTGGCTCGTTTCTGGCTGAATAGCCTGGAAGCAGAAATCGTCAAGCCGCGCTTAACGCAACTTTTTGCAGCGGACCGGAATGTGACCAGAGCCATCCAGCGGATGAAAGCGGCCTCCTGGAAAAATCAAAAACAATGGTTGTTAGCGGTTCAGGATATGCTGAGGTTATTTCATTTTGACCGGGCTGTATTGGCCGTTGACTTTAATGAAGCAAAGCCCGAAGAGACATTGGTTTATCTCCAGAATATGCCGGGCTGGGCGGCGCATGCCCTTATTATCAAATTATTTCTGCCCGCCGGCCTGGCCCCGGAGATAAAGAATTTTTCCGGCAATGTGAGAATATCGCGGTTGACCTGGACCGACGATTTATTGGCCGAAATGGCCCGCTGGCGTTATGATAGCCTGGCCCGGTTGGCCGGTATTCATGGCGGCCCCGACTTGCTTTTTGACGAGGGCGTTTATGTGCAATTCATCCAACAGGCCAAAGGTAATCCACGTTGTTTGGCCCAGTTGTGGCGATTCTTATTTGACGACCATCTTGCACATAGCCCGGAGCGGCCCACTTTCTCGGCCGAAAATTTGGCGCAGGCCGTGGAGAAACTGAACAATGAGTCTGACCGTCGCTGAATGGCCGTTTTTATCCGAAGAACAACGCACCTCGGCACAAAATGAGCGCTGGTGGGCGGAGTGTTACGTTCCCTCGCCGGCCGACGTGACCTTGCGAGGCGTGGCCCATGTTATCGCCTTTGGCGGGCCGGGCAGCGGCAAATCGGCGGCCATAAAAGCCCTGGAAAGAACAGAGACACCCCGCCTGCTCATTGTGCGTTATCCCATTGACCGGTGGCCGGGCGGAGAGCATGCCTGGTCAAGCGACTATAACCACCTGGGACAAATGATGGCCTGCATTTCAATGGTTATCAAAAAGTTTTTAACTGCCCACCCCCACCAACTTGACCAACCCCAACTTTCTATCACTAACCGGGTATATCTGCGTTGGCTAATTGAAAAATATGGCGGCCCGCGCGCTTTTGAGCGCTGGGCCGATGAACTGAATCAGCAAGCTTTATTGAAATTACTGGAACATCCTTTTAAGGACCTATACCCAACCGACACCGAATTGCTTGACGTGCAGGGCCAAATTGAAGAGTTAGTGACCTTGAGCCGGCGAGTGGGGTTTGAGGATGGAGTGGCCGTTCTGGTGGACGTCAACGAAGCCGACCTTGACGAACCCATTTTGGCAAAGATGGCCGATTTATTTGGCTGGTTGACGCCCCTGCAATTTGAAGGATTTGCCATTAAGGCGGCCATTCCAGAGCATGCCATTGACCAGGCTAAACTGATTGATAAATCTCGCGGCCGGATTACTTTCACCTCCCTGCGCTGGCCGGCTGAAGATTGCCGGGAACTTAGTAATCGTTATGTGCAAGCCGCCACCGATAACCGCCGGCGCGCCTTAACCGACATTGCCGCGCCAGAGTTGTTAACTGCCCTGGAACATAAAATCCAGCCCATCTATGGCGGGCCTACCCCTCGCGCCTGGGTTGGGTTGACCGCCACCCTGCTCAACCAATACGCCCACAACGGCCAAAAATTAACCGGCCAAAACTATAACGACCTCGTCCACGCCTACTTTGCCAACCATGTCCATCTCAAATTGGATAGAACATGCCGGGGCGTCTGGCTGGGCGCGCAGTTTATTTCCCTGGATGAGCAGCCCTTTGCTTTTCTGGAAGTCTTATGGCAATACCGCCAGAGCGGGGACGCTAATCCTGCGTTGCTGAAGATAGCTGGCACCCAGGGCAACCTCAATACCATTGCCAGCCGTTTACGCAAAAAAATTGAGCCGGTGCCCGATAAGCCGGTCTACGTCCAAAATACGCGCAGCCAGGGTTATTGGCTGGAAAATGCTGCCGATACATAGCCTGCCAGCCCGGCGTTAGACAGATGATAGCTTGATGCCAGTTAAATGTAAGATAATGTTATGTTTGCGTATGCTAAAATAGATGATTACGTTAGACTTACGTTTTATAATGGAGATGAGAAAAATTGCGCAAAAAATATTAACCTAAAAAGCATACGCGGGCGTATGGCGCTATATCTTAACCGACACAGACCTTAATGGAAATAGGAGGTTGGAGGCAATCTATCCTCCTATTTTCTGTGTTTTATAGTCACCCAATTTATTTGGCTCATTTGTCAAATATGCGCAGTTGCTGCGAGGGCTCCAGACCCTAAAGGTCTCAGAGACCTTTAGGGTCTTTGTGATATGCCCGCACACTTCTTACACATGTGCCTTTGTTATACCATAGGTGCGTCTCTGTAAGAGTCTTCCGAGGAGGAGGAGAGGAATTGGCCAACAATAGTCTATCGGAATATGCTGCGTCCATGAAAAAGTCTAACAACCCCCGGCTCACTTATCTCTTGGATACCCTGGAGTTATCGCATGACCCCTTTGCCGGCCCGGTGGCAGAGCAGGAGTTGCGCAGCAGCGAAAAACAGCCCCATTTTTTTGCTTATTATACAGACCCCCACGATCCAAAATTCAACAAACCCCTCCCCCAGGCTTTACGCGAAGCGCGAAACGGCCTGATATTTGGCCGGCCCGGCAGCGGCAAAACCACCCTTCGCTACACCCTGGAGGCCGAGTGTCGCTCCGTATATGACCGGACCCTGGTAGTTACCTATGAATTGAGCCACAAACCAACGCAACAACTGACGGCTGAACAACATTGGACGAACATAGCCAAGGAATTGGCGCTGGACCTGTTTATTCAGGTTCTTGAGCAGCTTGACGCCCTTGAGCCGCCCACCGAGACCCAAAAAAAACAATGGCAGGCGCAACTGGCCCTGGTTTGGTCGCGCCTATGGCGGACGGCCGAACTCATTTTGACCGATGATTTTACCGACCGGGAAAACGGCCTGGCCAGCCTGTGGTCCCGTTTGAATCGTCCGGCGGTGCGCTACATCAAGCCATCTCTCAAAATTGTTAACTTGCTTAAAGATTGTTGGCTGCCGGAAACCGAAACTGTCTCCCCACCTCCAGGTTCTGATGCTTCCCTTACAGGGGCAGAGTTGCTCCAAACCGGCTTGCTGGCGGCAAAAAGTTGGGGGTTCAGGCAGATTTTTGTTCTGGTTGACGGCGTGGATGCTTATGAGCGCGAAATTGATAAAATATTGGGCTTGATCACGCCCCTGTTTGACCACCTGGCTCGCTGGCAAAGCCAGGGTTTGTTTTTTTATTTCTTTTTACCTGAAGAGATGCAAACACCCATCTTTAAAACCTATGAAAATATTTTCAACAGTTTATCCTATCCCCCCCTTTCTTACCTCATTCATTGGGATGATGCCGCTCTGGCCGAATTGCTGCGCCAACGCCTGCGCGCGGCGGGCAGCCATATCCCCGGCTTTAATTATCTGGCTGCGGCTGAACTGGCCGGCACACTGGAAGAAAAATTAATTCAGGCGGCCCAACATTCGCCCCGGCATTTGCTCCGTCTGGTGAGCGCCCTGATAGACGCCCATGCCCAACACGCCCCCGACCAACCCCTGCTCACCGCCGCCGATTGGCGCAGAATGAAACAATTTTGGAGCTATGACTCTCCTTTACCTGAATAACCGGGCCTATTCACGCCTCAAGGTTCGAGTCTCAGTACAAATTGGATAATGTTGAGAGAAAGTCGAGAGACTCAGAGAGGTTTTTTTGTGGTATAATAACCAGGGCGTTGTGAAAAACAATCAAGTTACAAATAAATAGGGGGAACAGACAACACAGGCCGGTGCTGACTTACTGAAGTTAGTCTAGTGTGACTGGCTTCGATTACCAGGGAGTCAAAATGTCAGAAAAATTTCGCTCTGAACTATTTGTGGGACGGGAGCGAGAACTGGAAGATCTGGTCCGGTGGGCGACGGATATCGCTGTCCCCTCCCGCCGATTAAGGACTATTGCCGCTCCACCAGGTTATGGCAAAACCTGGCTGCTCAAGCAATTGGTTTGTCGCCTGGCTGAATGGCGCGACCTGTTTATCATAACAGCCCCCACGTTGACCTTAACCTCGTATGCGGCAATCACCAAATGGCTGCTAACGGTGATAGAACAAGCCGGAACTGTTTGCGCCAAAATGAGCGCCGTCCCCCCCGATGAATCTCTGGAAGCCTGGGTTCGTCATTTGCTCGAAAATCTGACCCAAAATAGCCCCTCGTTACGCCCCATTTTAATTGTAGACGGCCTGAATGAATTAGCAGATAATGAGCGGCGAGAACTGGAAAAGTATTTGCTGGACCAGTTTTGGCTCAATCCAGAAGTACGGATTATCGTTTCCTTTAGAGAGGAATCCTATCTAATTCCCTCTAATCCCCGGCGCGGCGAAAAGCGAATTTCTCTGGAGACTTTTTCCAAAATAGAAAATAAAATATCAGCAGATGGTCACCAACAACTGCACAAACGGGCTACGATTATACCGGAAAAACTTGAAGCCCCGCTGGAGGAATTTCTTGAAATCGTAGCCCCTTATGCCCTCACTGTCCCCGGTTTGAATACCATTTTATTCCGCCGGGCCCGAGAAAATGAAGCCAATCATCGCCGTCCCATTTTAAACGCCAATGATTTAAAGGAAAGCCGGTATGAACTCATTGGCCCGGAATTGCGCCAAAAGCCAGAAACTGTGAAAACCATAGAGGATGCTTTAAGGCAGATTGTAGCCCTTCAAGAAAACTCATGGATATTGGAGAACTTTGCCGGGAATAAATATACCCAACGAGAGGCCCTCAATCATATCCAAACGCTAATGGTGTTAAGTATCGTCACCCACATCGGCGGACAACGTTATCAAATTGTTGACGGGTTGCGTGAACTGCTTTATGCCGAAAATCGCCTGAGAGAGAAGGAAAAGGAGAACAAACAATGATCACCCCCACATTCGCGGTTGCTCGCCGCACCGAGCGCATTGTTAACCGGATTGCCGAATTAAAAAAGCTGGAACAGGCTATTTGTCAACCCGGACTCGACACCCGGGTTGTGATTATCAAAGCGCCGGGCGGCCTGGGCAAAACCCGTTTATTGCTTGAAACCCTGTGGCGGATCGGCCATCACCAGAGTTTTCTATATTTATCTCCGCCCAATATTGACGAAATTTGGACAACTACAACGCCCGTTATTATCTCAAATATTGTGGACTTCAGCGATGTGCGGTTGCACACCTTTGAGCATTTTCTGCAAATCCTCCGGGATAGTTTCTCCTGGCATGAACAGGCCCAATTTCAGGCTTATGACGACGCCGTGGTTGAGTACAAGCGAAAACGTAGAGATCAAGCCGACTATTCGTCGGTGGAAGCAGCGGCGGCAAAGGCGGAGGGGGCCTTTTTTGAAGATTACCGGCAACTGGCCGGTGAATATCGTTTGGTGTGGGCGCTTGACACGGCCGAACAATTAAGTTATGCCGGCGCGTCTTGGCTATGGGAAACAGGGCTGCTCAGCCCCAAAGACATCGGTTTCAGCACCCAACAACGTTTGCTGGAATTGTTGCAACAGGGAAAGTTGCCCAATACCACTATTCTCCTGGCCGGCCGGCCTGAAGCAGAGGCTTATTTTGAGCAATTAATTGAGGCCGCCCATCATCCAGATAGCCGGTTCAGCCTGGAAACCATTGAGTTAGACGTTTTTAATGTGGAAGATGTGCAAACCTATTTAAACCAATTGGCCCAGGATTATCAGGCTCAACCCGGCTCGGACGAAGCCATTGCGGCGCATTTGCAAAACATTGCCCAAGACCAGGACCGCATCAAAGTGCTCCACCTCTATACCGCCGGACAGCCGGTGCGCCTGGCCTTGTTTGTGGACATCTTGATTGAAGGCAAAAAAGAGCCGGTGGCCTTACAAGATACCTTTGCCCAGGCCAAAGAACGGATACAAAAGGAAGGATTAGAAAAGATACAGTTTGAAATTGAAGCGGAGTTCATCCGTTTGCTTTTTGCCACAACAGATGACCTTCGTCCCCGGATAATGACCGCCCTGGTGCGCGCCCGGCACGGCCTGGATGCCAAACGATTAAACTTTATCCTGGGCAGTTTGCCCAACGCTGACCCTGCCGCCTGGAAGACTGACCCCATCTTAAACCATGAGATTGAACAGGAATTAGCCTTCGACAATCCTTATTCGTTACACCGCCTCTCTGTGGTCAAAACCAGGGCCGATGGCCGGTTGATTCTGCAGGATGAACTTTATCGCATTTATGCCGAAAATATGGCCGCTAATGAGATTGACCGGAAAGACGAAGCTCAGGCTCGTTTGCAACTTTACCGGAAATTGCAAAAATTTGCGGATTGGGAAATTGACCAATTAAATGAAATACGAACGCAAATTCGTAAGGAGGATGAACGTTCCCTGCACTGGGAATCGCCGGCCCGGGCGTTATCTATGAAACTCCGCTCTTTGGGTATAACAGAAGAACATGAACGTTTTGCTTTAGAAGAACATGTTTTGGCTGCCCGGCTAGAAAGATTACATTACGAGCTAAGGATTGACCCGGATGCGGGCTTTAATGACACTTATTACGACATAGCCGAACAAATGTCGCGGGCGAATGATTTGGAAGCCGACGTGCAGATTCAAATTGAACTATGGCGATTTCTCACAGACCCCTATACCCGCGCATTTATCAACCTGCCCCCCCGGCCAAGTATGGTCAATGACACCTCCTGGGATACCCTTGAGCGAGCCGCGATACAGGATGATGTGACCCGCTGGATCAAAAGGTTTTTCCTCACCAAACAGTATCACCGCGCCATTGAGTTTGCCGACCAGGTGGAACAAATTATTCCCGCCCTGCCGGAACCCTTGCAAAAAACCCTGGCCCACACCTTTTCCAGGGGCGAACGCATTTGTTGGCAAGAGTTTTCCCGTGTCTATCTGGGGGAGAACATTCCAGACGCTATCGCCAGACTGGAAACAACAGCCAAGCAATTGGAACGACTCTTGTCCCATAAGGGCATTCCTGAACAGGAAGAATTTAGTTTGCTAGAACACCCAGCTGAAATTCGTTTACGGCGAGTGATAGGATTAAACTATAACTTCCTCGGTTATGGCCATGTCACCCAGGGACATTATCGCCAGGCCGGCCAGTATTATGCTACAGCTTTGCGCTATTTGCGGGATACCGGGTTTTGGGCTCGACAAGCAATTACGCGCAATAACCTGTCGCGTGTGCTTTCAGAAATGGGTTTGATTAACCGGGCGGGTCGGATTTGCCGGGACGCGCTGGAACTAAGAGAAGAGTTAGGGTTTGAAAATCCTATTGCCTTTTCTCATAACACTTTGGCGGTTATTTATAACAATGGCCGGCAGCCGGAAAATGCCTGGCCGGAAGCGGCCAGAGCCGTTGTTTATTTTCGCAAATTAGAGGACCCGCGCGGGCTTGGTTTGGCGCTTACGGAGTTGTGTGAAGCTTTACGCCGCCTAACCACGTCAAAGGTGCCAAAGGTAGTGGACACGCCCGAAGAACTGTTGGATACCGCGGCTACAGCTATCGCCGAGGCAGTTGAAATTTTTGAACAATATAGCCCGGAGGTGATGCGCCGGATCGAGGCTTTGATTGAACAGGGGTGTTTATATCGTGATTACATGTATTATCTTAAAACCCACCACCCTGACCAAAGCAGCCGAATTACACAATACCGAAATCGGGCTATCAGCTTACTTAAAACAGCGCTGGAGTTGTCTACGGAGAGAGGTTTTGCCCGGCATCAACTTGATGCCCAAAATGACCTGGCCTGGACGTACTACTATGCCGGCGAAACTGAGGCAGCCGAGCAAGCAATTGAAGATACCCTGAAATTAGTTCCACCAGAGAGTCTATTGAAAAAAGATAGTTCTCCACCTTGTCCCACCGATGCTGAATCCTATATTTTTATGCAATTGGGTAAAGTATGGGCAGTAAGGGGCCGCCTAAGATTAGATCGCTTTATCAAAATAGCCGCGGCCATTAGAGCTTCGTTGGAAAATAAACAGGCCGGCCGTTTAGCGGTACGCAATGACCCACAGGCTACTAAAATGCTCGAGCAAGCGGCCGAAGCGTTTGTTTTGAGTTTGGGTTATAATCAATTATACTCAACCCGGTCTACGGTTATTTCGGTCAGTCTTGACATTTTGTACGATTATCTCAAAAAATTTAACCGGTTTGAGATGACAGATTTCTTTAAATACCAACGCCAGGCCCGGGCGGAGTATCGGATTGATGAGATAGAACCTGAAGACCCAACGGATTTGGAAGTTTTCTTACTACAGTCCTTTGGCGATTACTTTGAACCTGTTCCGGGTAGTCCCGAAGAGGTAAAATGATGAGTAAAATCGAACCGATCATCATTGTCAATCATCCTTCAACCAGGTTAGAAAATGACTGCGCCTGCCCGGATGTGCCTTTTGTGCTGAGCAGTTCCCTGACCGATAAAGTAGAAGAGGATTGTGCTTGCCCTGACACCCCTTTTAGCAGTAACCGGTTCGGATTGTCCCTGTCGGTGGATGATACCCGCAGAGGCCAGGCGCATCCAACCATTAACCAAAAACCTGTCAGGTCTGATAGGCCTGACAGGTTTAGAATTGCCCCCCAACTTTACACCGCCCCCCTGCCTCACAATTTTACCCTGGCTTTTAGCCCTTTCTCCCCGTCTGGGCCAACCGTACTGAATCAGCCAGCGCTGAAGCGACTCCAAGAATTCAGCCTGCCCCAACTGCTGGAACAAGCGGTTGATTATACGCTGGCTGAAGGCAATTTACTTATTCTGGCCGGGTCAAAGCCGGTGATGAAGTGGGGCCGCCCCACCACATTAACCGCCTGGCTACACATAACCAACGCCTGCAACCTGGATTGTGCGTATTGTTATGTGCGTAAATCCAATAGCCGCATGCCTGATGAGATTGGCCTAAAAACAATTGAGCGAATTACGCAAACAGCCGTCAAAAATAATTTTGAAACCGTTAAACTCAAATATGCCGGGGGCGAACCGGCCCTTCAGTTCCGACTGGTACAAAAACTCCATGCTTATGCTCAAGAGCTTACCACAGTTAAAAAACTTGGTTTTCGGGCTGTCGTGCTTAGTAATGGAACGCTCTGGACGCCTGAGATGGCCCGCTGGCTGGCCGATGCCGGGGTCAAGTTGATGATTTCTCTAGATGGCATCGGCGCAGCTCACGACGCGCAGCGGCCTACCCGCAATGGCCAAGGCAGCTTTGCCCAAATAGAGCATGCGGTTGACCATATTCTACTGCCGGCCGGCATTCACCCCGATATTTCTATCACCATCACTAAACGTAATGCTCTGACTGCCGCCGAGACTGTTGCCTGGGCTATCAAACGAAGTTTGCCTTTTAGTCTCAATTTTTACCGGGAAAATTTACTGTCAGCCAATAAGGCAGATTTAAGCCTGGAGGAACAACAGATAATTGAAGGCTTGCGGCGGGCTTATCAGGTAGTTGAACACTATTTGCCTGCCCGCCCGTTTTTAGGCGGCTTGCTGGACCGAGTGCAAGCTGAAGCTCATGCGCATGCCTGCGGCGTGGGTCAGAGTTATCTGGTTTTTAACCATGCCGGCCGGTTAGCGCAGTGCCAGATGCGCCTGGACGAGGGAGTTACTCTGGCCGATACAGATGACGCTTTGAAACTCGCGGCTCGCGGTCCCATTCCGGCGGTCAGCGTTGATGACAAAGCCGGCTGTCGAGATTGTCTGTGGCGGTATCGCTGCGCCGGCGGCTGCCCGTTGGAAACCTATCGAACCATGGGCAGGTTTGATGGGCCAAATCCAAATTGCCGCATCTACACCACGTTATTTCCAGAAGCGTTGCGGCTGGAAGGGTTGAGGTTGATGAAAATGGCCGGCTATTTAACCTGATGTAAGCCTTGTGTCAGCTTGACGAAATCATCAGGCCAGAGAACGGGATGGTAATGATACCATCCCGTTTTTATTTGGCCTTGATAGCGTTAGATATAACCTCTATTATAAAGGTAGGCAAAGAAATACAAAATCAACGATTATGCACGGAGGATTACCTATAAAAAATAAACCAACTAAAAAGCATCTGCACTCGATTACCACTATCTTACATAATTTTTGAGCAGACGAAAGGAGGTAAATCTACATAAAATAATCAACTATGGTTGCGCCAAAGAAAGGAGGGTAACATTTGGATCGGCTAACGCCAATTGCTTCTTAAAAGACTTGATAAGCACCTCCCCAGCAGTTTAATAGAACACAACATTTCATCAGGCAATTGGCCTCAACTACACTTAACAACCAAATAATCAAATTCCAAACCGGCGCAAGCCGGGACAAACACGCAAAAGCGTGTCGCGCACAGATACATCAAGTGCATCTCAGAAGGTGGGGGTAATGAGTTACCCCCACCTGATCGTCAAAAACTTATAAAAATTAAGTGGAGGAAAACAATGACTATAATATTACTTTCAACTATCTTAGCCCTATTTTTAGGTTTATTGGCACTCAGTTTGGTAGCGCGCCAGATAGTTGGCGAATAGCGACGATAACAGTCATCGCCGGTAATCAGGTAGTGCAATATGAGCAATTACAAAATTTTTAACAAAGGCAACAAAAAATCAAAAGCGCTGTTAGGCCGAATAGCTATCAGCAACGGTGATAGAGCACGTAAGGATAATGCCTGCCGGTTGTTAGGTGCTCTGGATTATTCTCAAGTCACCAATTGGAATAACTATCTTTATACTGAAATTCTGCGGAAAATCCGACATGCTACCCTGTCGGATCAATCCCAACTTTACGGATAGAGGAGGACAAATATGAATTGGCTTTTAAATTCAATGTTTGAGATAGTATTATTTTTAGCCGTCATTGATACCCTGATTCTACTGATGGTTTGCATAGGCATCTATTTTGTTAAACCACGATGGCCTGAATGGTGGGAAAACAATATCTGCGCTCCCTATCCCGAAACGTTTTGATTTGTCACCTTACCTAAATCCTCCCTCTACCACGCTTGATTTATTATTATCAAATAATTTTACTAACAGCCAGTTTATCAGGAGAGTGAAAAATGATAGAAAAAATCTGTGACCTTTTGAATTTAGACATAAAAGCAGGGCTTGGGCGGCGCTTATTGGAGACAGAGATCAGGCAGGATGTCAAAGACCCAACCCTTTTCTACATTCACTCTAAAGAAGATATTTCAGAGGCGTTCTCTCTGGCACACGCGCTATCGGTCCTGGCAGAAAAAGTATTAAATTTAGAAAATGTGCACTTTAAAGCAGAACGCATTCTGGCCTGTCACTAAATATTAAGGAAGTGAAAAGGAAAGAGGAAAATGAAAACCTTTATAAAGCCTAATACTCAGGTTGTTATCGGCAACAAGGATTTACCCCAGCGGGTTGTTAACGGGCCCTGTCGTATTTTTCTTGTGGGCAAACGAGTGTATAGCCAGATGAGTATCATCCCCCAAACACTTACCTTTACCAGCCAGGAGTTACCTACTGCTACCCAGATTCCAGTCATTGTCCAAATAACTTGTGATTGGTCTCGCAACCTCGCCAATCTTACCGACCAGCAACTGTACAATGCAGTAAATTTGCCCAATGAAAAACTGGAACCAGTATTACGGCAAAATCTGGAAATAGCAGCAAAACGTTATGTCAGTTCTTATCCTGTAGACGAATTGATAGCTACCCCCGAAGTGGATAAGTGGCAATTAACATTTATCAAACACAACCATCGCCATCTAACTCATTGCATGTTGGATGAAATCAATAAACGATTAGGTGGTCTTGGTTTGATTGTTAACGAGTTAAGCATTAACATTACCCTCCCAACGTACTTGCAACGAGAAATGGAAGATATATGGCGATTACAAAAACATCAGGACCATATCCCTGGCTTAACTGACCTGAAATTAGCTCAAGCCATTGCCAACAGTCAACCTATCATAAAGTTAATCATGGGTAGTCTGCTTGAAGAAAAGTTAGATGATTACGATATGTCTGGCCCCATCATCGAAGCCGCATCTATTTATCGAGAAGGGTTTAAGGGAAATGGGCATAGTAAAAAGAATCTATGAAGTTATTGCTAACCAGAATATCATAAGACTGAATACTCTACTACCCAAATCAAAACGCTGAAGCCCTTATTGACTTCAGCGTTTTGATTTTCTCCTGTTTTAAGCTGCCTTAAAAAGTCCGCTCAAAAATAACCTCAAAAGAGATGTGATAAAGAGAATTTGCCACCGGATTATCGTTGTCCGGGCAGGTCTCATTGACCCCAAAATCCGGGGTAATGCCCGTGGCAACCTCGCTGGTGCCGCCCTGTATGGAAACCTCGTAAGTGCCTTTGAACATGGCAAAATCAATGCGCCCCGGATCAAGGCTGCCTTTCAGGTCTGTTTTGGTTTCGGTTTGGCTCACAATAAAATCTGTGGCCCAGGCAATTTTAACCGGCACGCCGTTGATCCCCTGGCCGCCGGGGTCTTGCACTTTGATAAAGATGTGGTGCTTTCCCTGGTTTTCACAAGGGGTCAGTTGGCGCACGCTGACCAGCCGGAAGTCAACATCGGGCGTAGGGGTAGGTTCTGGAGTCGGAGTTTCGGTGGGCGGGCCGGGGGTGTTGGTAAAAAGCGGCCGGGGTGTATTGGTTGGTGTTGGCGTAAAAATCGGGGTCGGGGTTTCGGTAGGGGTGGGCGTATTCGTTGGGGTGGGCGTGAGGGTAGGCAGGGGAGTTTCGGTGGGGGTGGCGGAAGGGGTGGGGGTGAGGGTAGGAGTAGGCGTTTCGGTGGGGGTGGGGGTGGCCGTTTCCACAAAGGGTAGGGCGGCCATGGCTCCCACAGCCCCCTCTTGACGCATTTGATTCATAATGCTGCGCTTATCCCCGGGCAGAGCGCCTTCATCTTCAAATGTTGCGGCCAGCGAGTTGATGATCAACGACGGGGCGGAAATGCCGCACAACCAGGTCAATAGAATCAGTATCCCCAGGATGCCTATTTTGGCCAGCAGGCTGCGTTTGGCAAACCAAACCGACAAACTGGTGTTGTACCGTTTGAGTCTGCGGTTGGAGGTGACGCGAGGCTGCGACATAGCCTGAGAAGTAGAGCGGCGACTTCGCTCCACTTTTTGCGCCGGAGAGACAGACGGCGCATCCAATCTCTGCCCCGTCTGCGCCCCCGCAGATTTTTCCCGTACCGGATCGGTTCCCCGGGATACGGGCGCGGCTTCTGCGTAAGCGCCAACCGGCGCCGGCCGCGATGCTGCGCCCGGCCCTTTCCGTTTTGGTTTGGGCGGCTTACGGGCCGGTTTTGATTTGGCTTCGGTTGGCGCGGCCTCTGTAGAGAAAGGATGCGGCATGCCCCGGGTGGGATCGCCGGGCCGGGCCGGGGATTTTTTGACCTTCCGGCCGGGCTTACTTTTACGCTGCGGCTGAACTGGCCGCGAAGGTTCGGCGCGGACCGGTGGCATGGCGGCGGTATGTTGGGAGTGAACCGCTGAACCAGGTGGCCGAACCGGTGGCATAGCGGTGGTATGTTGAGAATGAACCGACGGGCCGGACGGGCGTATCGGCGGCATAGCGGTGGTATGTTGGGAGTGAACCGATGGCCCCGGGGCCGGATAGGTCCGCGACGGTAGCGCCGGTACAGGCCGCGACGGTTGAAAGCCGGCCGAAGGCCCCACCGGGCGCACCGGCACCGGCGGCATCATCACCGGCCCCCGGGTGGGGGTCATAGGCCGCGACGGAGGCGCGCCGGTTGTGGCGGGCAAAGCCCTTTGGGGAGCAGCGCCCCGCATGCGGCGCATGGTTTCTTCCAAACGTTCGCCCAGCAGGCGATTGAAAACCAGGGCCAGATTGGGGTAACGCTGCACAAAATCTTCAAATTCGGCCTTGGTCAGCACCCAAACGTTGCTATCAACCAATACGTGGGCCGTATCGGGGTGGGCTTTGCCGGAAAGCAGGGCTATTTCGCCAAAAAAGTCGCCCTGCTCGTGCATTTCCAATAAAACAGGCCCCTGCATGGTGGTTACCCAGCGTTCAATCTGGCCCTGGCCCACAAAATACATTTCATCGTTGGCCTGGCCTTCGTAATAGATGATGCTGCCGCCTTGATAACGACGCGCCTGCAAGCGCGTGGAAAGTTCATCGAGCTGCCGGCGAGACAGGCCGCCCAGCAGGGCAATTTTCTTTAAATGAGGCTCCATGGCGTAACCGCCCGAAGCGTCAAGCTGCTCCCGCACCACCCGGCCCAGGGCCACGCTTAGTTGAGGATATTTGACCAGCAAGTTGTCAAAATCGGTGCGGTATAGGCCCCACAGATTGGCGTCGGTGGCGGCATAGGTGGTAAAGGAACGAGTTTTGCCGGTGAGCAGGGCGTTTTCGCCAAAAAAATCTCCGGCCACAAACCGGCCCACCAATTCTTGGGGTTTATCCGGGCTGTCGGAAATAGCTTCAACGGTACCGCTGTCAACAATATACAGGGCTTCGCCGGGATCGCCCTGGTTGAACACAAATTCGCCGGCCGGAATGTGCCGCAGCAGCAACAGGCGGGCCACATCTTTGAGCGCGTCTTCGGCTAAATCCTCAAATAAAGGGAGCCGCTGGAGAATGGTCAGGGCATATTCCTGGTCGGCCAGGGTCAGGCTGGCGCGTAAATTTCGGCCAAGTTTGGTTTTGATGGAAGGGTTGGATTCGGCCAGCGCGGCAAAATCGGCCGGGCTGAGCTGCCAGAGCACCACCTCATTGGCGGCCTGGGCCGTATTGGAATGGGGTTTGCCGGAGATGACGGCCATCTCGCCAAAGGCGTCGCCGGAGGCAAGTTCGGTATAATCGTCATCGGTATCGCCCAAAAGCCGGACCATGCCTTTTTCCAGGAAAAAGATGCCGGTGGGGGCGTCGCCGCTGCGGTAAATGGCGTCGTTGGCAAAATAACGCTGCGGAGAGAGATGCTGGGCCAGCACGGCCCGCTCTCTATCTGATAATTCTTGTAAAAAGGGGATTTCGGCCAGTTGGCCGGTGAGGCGCGGTTGATATTGAATGATGCCCGCGCCAAAGGCAAGCCCCAGGTTGAGGCCGATTGCGGGGCGTTCGGCGATAACTTCAGCCAGGTCGGCGTTATTTAGCGACCAGACGATGACGCCGCCGGAGGCGCGAGCCGTCATGGCGTGGGTTTGGCCCAAAAAGAAATCGGTTTCGCCCACCAGGCTGCCGGGGCCAAGATTAGCCACTCCCGGCTGGTTTTCACCGGCCGAGAGTTTGACCCAACCTTCTTTTATCAGGTACAGCACGTCACTCTCGCCGCCCTTAAAAAAGAGGGTTTCGCCGGGTTTGTAGTTTTCTAAACGCATCCGTTTGCCCAGGGCGCGTTGTTCGCTGTCGGTCAGTTCGGCAAACAGGGGCGTATTTTTTATTGCTTCTTCTTTCAAGGCAAATCCTTCCTTCTACCTACGGTCCACCGGCTCCCTGCTGGAAGACAATTTGCCAGGAGGGAATAACGCCGGGGGGTAAATTGCGGCAAAGATCATTACCACTTATCGTTATTTCAGGGATCGGGCCGGCGGTTCCCACGCCAACCGGTTCTATTTGATAAGTTTCGTCCGGCTCCATTTGAAAATCGGCGTAGCCAGGGTCTATTTCGGGTTTGAAGCCGGTAAACACATTATCTTTGCCCCCGGGCCAGTTGATGGCTATTTCTACACCCGCTACACCTGCCCCTACTCTATCACGAATATAGATTCTAAGCAATCCACCAGTGGTATTATCGCACAAAACCACAGATTGCGCTACCCCAAAGGGGGCGTTGGGGCCGGGGGTGGGGGTTTGGGTGGGGGTAGCGGTGCGTGTAGGTCGGGGAGTGCGGGTAAAGGTTGGGCTGGCGGTGGCGGTTGGCGGGCGGGTGGGGGTTGGGGTGGGAGTTTTGCTTGGCGTGGGGGTTGAGGTGGGCGGGGGGGTGCAGGGAGTAGGGGTATGGGTAGGGCGCGGGGTTGGGGTGGGGGCTTGAGTGGGGGTTGAGGTGGGCACCGGGGTAGGCGTTGCCAGAAAAACAACCATGGTGCTGGATGTTTGGCCCAGGGCGTCAGCTAAAGTGACCAGGGCTATGATGTCTCTAATATCTCCGTTTTGGGCAATATACAACTCGGCTAAATGAGCCACGGCGTTGGGCGGGTCAGGATATTCAAGGGCGGCTAACCTGGCCCTGGCCTGCGCTTCATCTTGCTCATGAAAATAAGCCGCCGCAATCAAACGAAGATAAACGTCTTTGTCCTGTTGAACCAAGTCTGCCGGGCCAAGGGGCAACGGACGCGGGTCCAGCACCCAGCCGTAAGTGAGCGATAGAACCAGGCCCACCACAAAACCAAAAAGAAAGCCGCCTATCCACCACCCCCTATCATGTTTCTTTTGGGTTGAGGCCCGCTTTCTTCCGGGGAGGTTGGGCGGGGCAGCAGAGGGAGACCCCAACGTCTCGGCTTTTTCTGATATTGATTCCGCTGACGCGCTTTTTTGTTGTTTTTTTAAGTCTACATTGTCCTCCAATGGCCGGGCGTTTTAACCGATGTATCTTATGCAGAGGGTTCAATAATGTCAAATGATCTTAGTCATCAAATCAGGTGATGATTCGGTAATTCAACATGTCATTCTGAACGGAGATTGGAAGCGAAGCGGCTGAAGCGGAGTGAAGAATCTCCTTCCGGTGTTACATCAGCAAGGTAAAGGGACGCCATAAAGAGATTCTTCGGCCTACGGCCTCAGAGCATAATCAAACAATTACCGAATCGTTTCAATCAGTTCTATTTTTTAATAGGTCTTTTGAAAAGTGACTGCATACGAGTAATGCCCCGCACAAAGTTGATTGGTGTTTTTACGGGCCGTACAATCCGCGTCGTCGCCGCAGTAACCGCCCTGGCTGAGCCAGGGGTTGGGAATATCATGGTCCACTGAACTCAGTTTTTCGGTAACCTGGCTGGTGGCCGGAGAGCCGTCTTCCTTGGCGGTGACTTCCAGGGAAAAGCCGTTTTTCCACAAATCGTATTCCAATTTGCCCGGGCCTTTTTCACCGCTTTTGTGAGGAGGCACGGCCTTGAATGTGTCTTCAACCGTAACCCCATCCAGCGGGTTACCGTTAACATCCAGAATCGTGACAAAAATATTATGACTGCCCATACAGCCGCCATTTTCGTCCCGGCTTAACATTCTTTGTTCAACAATAATAAAATCAACCGGCGGTTGAGTAGGTTCCGGGGTAGCGGTCGGTTCGGGGGTATTGGTGGGGGGGCCAGGGGTGGGGGTGGGTGGTTCAGGCGTGTCGGCGGGAACGGGCGTGTCGGTGGGGGGGGCTTCGGTTGGTATCTCGGTGGGGGCTGCGGTAGGCAAGGGCGTGTCGGTAGGCAGGGGCGTGGCCGTGGGCGGAAGGGTGGGCGTGGGCAGGGGCGTGGGGCTAGATAGAGCAGCCACTACTGAAACCGTAGTTACGCCCAGGGCATCGGCCAACCGGTAGAGGTTCATGGCGTCGGCATCGTCGGCCCCGCGACCTTCTTGAATGTAACGATCCAACATAAAAGAGAGATATTGTTCTGCGTTGGGCAAGCCCAAGGTGTGAAGCTGTTGTTGGGCCAATTCCAGGTTGTTACTGCTGGCATATTCAGCAGCAATGGCTAACATTTGGGCTTCCAATTCTTGGCCGCTGATCTCCGGGGCAGAGCTATTGGCCGCAGTGGTTGAGATCAGGCTATAACCCAGGGCACCGGCGACCACCGCCACCACACAAAACAGGGGTATCACCAGGGCTATAATCAGGAGGAGAATCTTAGAATTTTTCATACATTACCACGTCCTCTGGAAGGTTACTTCCCAGGAATAATGCCCCCAACAAAGCGAGTTGTTGCCTTCACCGTACACGCCGCTGTTCCATAAAACCCGGCAGGTTGCCTCGTCCGGGCAATAACCGGCCTCAATGAGGCGCGGAATGCCGATTTCCCAATCGTTTGAACTGAGCAGTTCGGTTTGTTCGCTGGTAACGGGACGGCCGGCGGTGGGGTCATTTTTTACAAAGATCATGTAGCCATTTTTGTACAGGTCGTACACGGCCAGGCCGGGCTGGTCATCGCCCTTGTGGCCGGTGACAACCCCGGGCACAGCATTCCAGGCATCGCCCAGTTCCACCCCCTTAATCGGGTTTCCGGCGGCGTCAACCACGTTTACAAAAATGCTGTGCATGCCCAAACAGCCGCCATTTTCATCTTTGCTCAACAATCTCTGTTGGGTGATGACAAAGTCAACGGCGGGGGTGGGGGTGGGTTCCGGGGTAGGGGTATCGGTAGGGGGGGCCGGGGTATGGGTGGCCACAGGTTCAGGGAGGGCGGTTTCGGTGGGGGGTGGCTCTTCCGTAGGCGGGATGTTCTCAGCCGAAGCGCCGGCGGCGGCCTGAACCACCAGGGTTGGCGTTGCAGTTGGCACCACGGGTGTATTGGTGGGCGTGGACGTGGGCAGCGGCGTTTCGGTGGGGGTGGCGGTGGGCGTGGAAACATAGGCAATCATAGAAATGGTGCTCACCCCCAGGGCCTCGGCCAAATTGACCACATTTTTTATCTCTTCATCTACCGGGCCGCGATTGGTGCGGATCATGCGCTCGGCCACCAAAGAAACGTATTGGGCCGTATTGGGCACTTGTAATTCGGCCAAAAAGGTTTTTGCTCGCTCTACGTCTTGATGTTCGGCAAAATCGGCGGCGGTCATAACCACAATTTCTTGGGCCTGGTCCTCGGACAATTCTGAAATTTGGGCGTCAACAAAACGGGTGGGAAACAAATACCAGGTTATAATTAGCCCCACAAAAATGGCCAACAGGCAACCAACCGGCGTGATGGCAAAGAGGATAAGCAAACGGCGGTCTATTTTTACGCCGCGCTTTTTCCTGCTTCTTTTCATAAAACACCCCTATTCAAAATGAATGGCCGCTCCCCAATTTTAACACTACGCGGGAAGTGGCCTCACGGATAACCAGAGGGTGAACTAATGTTTTGGCCTGGCATATTACTATAAAAAATGCTATAATGCCGGAGGTGGGAATCGAACCCACAAGGGACTAGCCCACACGAGTTTGAGTCGTGCGCGTCTGCCAATTCCGCCACTCCGGCTCAAAGCAGAGGTAAGTATAAACCAAGCGGTCATATCCGTCAAATTGCCTAGGCCATCCGGTAGATTTAGATAAACCCAAGCCATAACAACCATTCCCTTTTATGGACGAAGCTCAGATTATCAAAGAGGCGCAACAGGGCAGCGTGCCTGCCTTTAATAAATTGGTGATGGCCTACCAGGGCACAGCCTACAACGTGGCCTACCGGGTGATCGGCAATCAAGAGGCTGCGGCAGATGCCTGCCAGGATGCTTTTCTGAAAGCTTATAAGGCCATCAAACAATACCAGGGCGGCTCATTTAAAAGCTGGCTACTGCGCATTGTCACCAACACCTGTTACGATCAGATTCGCTACCAACGCCGCCGGCCCGCCTCCTCTTTAGATGACCTGTCTGACAATCCCAACGAGCACAATCCTAAATTGACCAACGGCGGCGAGCGTCCTGAAGAGCGCGTGTTGCGGGGCGAATTGGGCGAAATGATTCAAACCGGGATAGCCCAATTGCCCGAAGACCAGCGCGTGGTCCTGGTTTTAAGCGACGTGCAGGGATTTTCTTATCAGGAGATTGCCGACATCATCGGCCAACCCCTGGGCACGGTCAAATCGCGCCTGAACCGGGGCCGCCGCCGCCTGCGCGATTTCTTGATAACGCAAAAGGAACTTTTGCCCGGCCAATACCGTCTGTAATAATAAAGTAATAGAGTTTTTAGCCAATGCCAGAGTATACTAACCACCAACCAAATATTGAAGACGCGCGTGATTTGCTTTCGCCATATTTGGATGGTGAAGTAACCGGCGAGGAGCGCGCCCTGGTTGAGCAGGCCCTGGCTACATCGCCTGAATTACGCGACGACCTGGATACGCTGCGCCAAACAATAGCGCTGGTAGCAGACCTTCCCCCCGTGGCGGCGCACCGTCCTTTTACGCTTTCTAAAGCCAGCGCGCTGGCCACATCGTCTATCCCCAGAAAATCTTTTAACTTGCCGGCCTGGCTGGGTGGTTTGGCTGCCGCTGCCGCCGTGCTGGTGTGCGTGCTGGCCGTTGGCGGGCTTTTCTTGCGTGGGCAACTCGGCGGGAACATACAACCTGCCGCAGAGATAGCGCAGTATGCGGCTGAAGAACAAGCCGCCGAGGAAGAGCCAGCAGCGGAGGAACCATCTGACCAGAACACCCCGGCCGAAGAGATTTGGGAAACGGGAGAGATTGAAAAGGAAGTTGCGGTAGAGAAGGAGGCCGAAAAGGCGGTTGAGGCTGAAGCGCCAGCTCCCCCGGCCGCAGAAGCACCCCCCGCCGAGTTACCGGCTGAAGAACCGGCTGCAGAAGAAGCTGTTGAAGCCGCCCCCGCCACAGTTGGGAAAGTGATCAAGACGGAAGAATCTCTGGTTGATGAAGCTACCCAAGATATGGCTTCAGCCGTAGGCGAGGTAGAAACATCTCCTGAAGCCAACGTGACCAGGGAGGCAGATAACGCCGAACTTATTGCCCCTGCTGTTCAGACTACGGCTACGCCTCACGCCATGCCTACGCCTACTGTCACCACTGCTGCCCTGGCCGCCGAACTGGCCGAGGAGAAAGCCGGCGACGTAGCCGAAGGGGGCGTCGAACAACCAACAGGGACCGGCAGAGCAACGACACCCCCTGCCCCCGAGTCCCAACAAGAGCAAAAAGTGTCCTTGCCTACGCCCACCCTCGCGGCCAGCCCTACGGCGCCGACCCGCCTGACGGCCATCCCGTCGGATACACCGTTGGCAAAAGTCACTGGTGTGGCAACATTTGCCCCTGAAGACACCTCCATAAAAACCCGGCCCTGGATTGCGGGTTTGGTGGTGGCGCTGGGCGTGATCTTCATCGGCTTCATCGTCTGGCTGGTCATTCGCCGGCGAAGGTGAATCATCATCCCTAAATAGTACCTCTTGTAAAATTTGTTGTGGAATTTCTACGCTTCGTCATCGTTCCCCATCAACGTTGACTTTTCTCAAGAATAACATTAAAATGGTTGATGCCCCTAAGAGGGGAAGAGCTGAGATTTAGAAAACCGCTTAGACACTCATGGAAAGAAAATGGCTGCACCAAATATCCTTGTAATTGATAGCGACGAAGGTTTTGGCAACATGCTCAAGGAGGGGCTACAAAACAGCGGGCATTACCGGGCCAAGTGCGTGCATACCGGCAGCAATGCCCTGGAAGCGGTCATAGAAGAACCCTTTGACCTGGTCATCATAGACATGGATCTGGCCGATATGTCGCCGCTAACCCTGGTGCAGGCCATCCGTGAGGCTAAAAGCGGGATGCGCATTATGATGATCCCCCTGATGGGCCAAGACTTGCCCGACCAGGTCAAATCGCTGGACATTAATGGGGTGCTAACCAAACCCTTTTTTGTGGGCGATTTACCCGATTTGATAAACCAGGCTCTTGGCCGGCGCCCCCCCCCTCCACCCATTTTTCCCGGCGCGCCCGGTTCGCCCGCAACGCAGACCCCACCCCCGCCCACCAAAGCGCCGCAAACGGCTGGAGAAAAGGAAGATCCACCGCCAGCCATTGCGGATGAGGAGGGATCAATGCCGGCCATTGCCGCTGTGCCCCAAGAAACCATTCGCTTTTTGCGGGCCAACGAAAGTGAAATTTTGCGGCTGTTGGATGACTTAAACGTGGAGGTTCGGGCCGAGGCCATTTTGCTCATTGCCGGGCGGGAATTGATTGCCCAGGCCGGAATGTTAGACCGCGACCACTGTGAGGAATTGACGCTGCTGGTCGCCCAAAGCTCGCAAGCAGCGGCCCAGGCCGCTCGCTTTTTGGGCGAACAGGGTGGTTCTTTTATCCAAAGTTTGCACGAAGGTGAGGCGTACCGCCTTTATACCTTAACTTTGGGCGAGAGAATTTTGTTATCCCTGGCGCTCAGTTCCAATGTGCCGTTGGGGATGATTCGCCATCAGTGCCGGCAGGTGGCGGAGCAACTCTCCCGGTTCATTATTTAACCCCCTCTACTCTCCCCGCAATCTGGCCCGGGCCTCGGCGCAGTGAGGACAATTATCTCCCGTGTAATCCCGGCCACAGGTGTAACAAATTTTCACCTCGCTTTCAATAAAAATCTTGCCGATAGGGGCGACAATTAGCATCAACTCCTCATGGGCGTATTGGGTCAGCCAGGCCAAAATATCGGTTTCGCCAATTTTGGCGCCCTCCGGGCCAACGGTCAGCACCCCCCGCAGAACGTGAGCGCCTATTTCCGTAGCTTCCTTGGTCAAGCGACGGGCATCACTTTTTGAGACGGGCATTTGATTGCTCCTTATTAATCCACCTTTTCAGGCTTATGGTTGCTTATGGTCTCAGAATATGGGTTTTTCTCCGGCCAAAAGTTGCTCAAGATAAGGTTCAACGCCCCAAAACTGTTTTAGGGCTTTATATTCCTGAACAAATCTGGCCTCGCCAGAGGCGGCCACTTTTACCGCCCGGATCATCAGGTTTTTAGAGGTATGCTCAGGGGAAACAAACTCCACCACCTCGGTGCGATAGCCCCTTATCCGCAAAATCAGAGCGCGGAAGGTATCGGTTAAAATGTCCCCTTGCCGCTCTTTTAAAATGCCATGCCGCATCACGGGCTTAAACGGCGCGGGCGCAGGCTGTTGGTTGAGTTGTTGTTGTAGATGGTGGTGGCAACACGGGGCGCAAAAAATGAGTTTGCTCTGCCAGGTTATCGCCCGGGCCAGGGCTTCATCTGTGGCGGTATCACAGGCGTGCAGGGCCAAAACAAGGTCAGGCGGAGTCTCAGGTTCAAAGTCCATGATGCTTGTTGTTTGAAAGGTTAAATTTGTCCAACCCAGGGCCTGGACCTGCTCAGCCTGCTTTTTCAAAAGGTCCGCTTTTAGGTCAACGCCGGTGACTTGAGTTGGCAGCCCCACCATATGATTCAGGTAATGGTAGATGGCAAAGGTTAAATAGGCGCTGCCACACCCAAAATCCACCAGATAAAGCGGGGTTTTATCAAACTTCTCTAATTCTCCTGTTTGCTGAACCAGCTTCAAAAATTCGTTGATTTGTTTAAGCTTGCCCTGCATCCCGGCCTTAATTTTACCATCTTTGGTCATCAACCCGATGGTTTGCAAAAAAGGGTTGGGCGCGGTGGCCGGCAGCAACAGCTCTTTTTGACGATCGTGCGCCAGGTCCGGCCCTTTTTGTGGGGCAGGAGCGGTTGTTTTATGAACAATGGCTTTGCCTTTTTTGGTGAACTGCACATGCAGATTGCCTGTTTTTGTTTTCAGATTGATCCCCTTAAAGGGTAAGGCCAGTAGTTGGTCCAGTTTTTCTTTTACCTCGTCGCCCGTGTAGTTTTTAGTAATATCTTTATCCGGCTCAAAGTAAGAAAACTGGAGGTATCTTTTGCCCTTTAGCTCCACCGGCCGAATAACAACTTTCAGCCAGGGAAGCGTATGCTTTCGTTGGTGGCCGGTGAAGGTCGCGTTTATAAAAAATTCTTCATCAAGCACGTTGTCCCTGACCAGTTGTTTATAATCGCTCGCCATAACCTAACCGGCCCCCAACACCTTTTTCAGCGTGTCAACTAATATCTGATCCTGCTCCGGCAACACTGTGCGCGGGTCTAGCAAAAGCCGATCATCTTCAATGCGGGCAATAATGGGGGGGCGGGCACCGCGCAATTTTTCGGCCAGAGCGTCAACAGAGAGCGCAGAAATAGCCAGAGCCTGGGTAGGCAGGGTTTGGCCGGGCAAACTGCCGCCCCCCACCGTGGAGGCGCTGTTAACAATTTGCAAAGATATCCCGGCCAGCAATGGCTCACGACGCAAAGCGGTTTGCCATTTTTTAGCCCGCCGGGCCAACTGCGGCCCGCCGGCAGAAATCATACGCCAGACCGGAATTTCAGTGTAAGCCTTGTTTTCAAGGTAAGCCAGCAGGGTGGCTTGCAAAGCGGCCAGGGTGGTTTTGTCAACCCGCAAGGCCCGGATAAGGGGATGCTTTTTGAGTTTTTCGATGAGCGCGGCCCGGCCCAAAATCAAGCCGGCTTGCGGGCCGCCCAACAATTTATCCCCACTGGCAGTTACAATATCTGCTCCGGCGGCCAGACTTTCCTGGATGGTGGGTTCGTGCGCCAGGCCAAAAGGGGTTGTATCTAACAGCGTGCCGGAGCCGAGGTCTTCCATCAAAGGCAGGTTGTAGCGATGGGCCAGGCCAACCAGCTCAGCCAGGGAGGGTTGGGCGGTGAAGCCCGTAAGCTGATAATTGCTGTGGTGCACCGCCAGGAGCAGGCCGGTACATGCTGAATCAATGGCCTGCTCATAATCTTGAATATAGGTGCGATTGGTAGTGCCCACTTCCACCAACCTGGCCCCGGATTGAGCCATAATATCGGGGATACGAAAGCCGCCCCCAATTTCAACCAGTTGGCCGCGGCTGATAATCACCTGACGGTCTTTGGCCAGGGCGGTGAGGGTCAACATAACCGCGCCGGCGTTATTGTTGACCACCACGGCCGCTTCCGCGCCGGTTAAACGACATAATAAATCGGCGGCATGCACATAACGCGAACCACGCGCTCCCGCGGCCAGGTTGTATTCTAAGTTGGAATAAGCTGAAGCGGCCTGCTGTAGGGCCATTTGCGCCCGTTGACTCAATAGCGCCCGGCCCAGGTTGGTATGGATGATCACGCCGGTGGCGTTGATCACCGGCTGCAACGAAGGACGGATGCCGGCGGCCAGGCGGGCAGTGATTGCCTGCGCCAAGCTATCCGGCGCAGGGGCAGGTTGGCCAGCTCCAATTTGTTGGCGGGCCGCCGCCAACTCCAGCCGAATGGCGTCAATAACAAGCTGGCGACCATGCACCTCAACCAACGCCGCCACTTCAGGATGCTGGAGCAGTTTATCAACGCCGGGCAATTTACGTAGTTCGGATGGCACGTTTTACTCCCTGGTTAAAAAAAATGTTTCAATCAACACAAAAACGCCGGCCAACACCGCCACAATGGTCCAATTGAGCGCCTTAATTAACTGGAGATAAGCCAGCAAAACTCCCAAAAAACCAACCCAGGTCCCCTGCCGCACCAGCCGAATTTTATCCCGTTCAAACCAATCCGATTGGGCAAAACGGTTATTCAAAAAAGTGCTGATCGGTACGGCGCCGGCGCTTAAGCCCAAAAACATAAAGGCAAACAGCAGCAACTGCGGCCTGGCCCAAATTACATCGGGATCAGGCCAAAGGTTGTTTATAACGTAACGTAAGCCAACAAAACTTAGAGTGGCAATAACAATGGAGCCAAACACCCACCATCTCTGGCGCATAATCTACCCGGGTCACGTAATTTAGATAAATTGTATTATACCCCAACAAACCATAAAAACCACTTTAAAAACGTTATAACAACAAGGTGAAGAGTTATTCACAGTAATTATGGTTATTATATTATTAATTTAGTTGTATGTAGTAGGTGCTGTGGATATGTGGATGGCCGTAACCTGACCGGCATCTACCCCTATATCTGGACGGGGAGGTTAAAAAAGTCCACATATAGGTTGGGGCTGGCTGTGGGGCTAAACAAATAGATGTGGATAACACCGGGAAAAGAAAGCGATAATCATGTGGATAAGGTTTTTATAATTTGTCAAATGAGCCTGAATCTATATCTTGGGCCGGGGGATAGGCTGTCCCCTATATGTTGGGGGTTTTGGCGCAAATCAAAAAAAATTAAGAAAGATGGGACAAAAGTTATCCCCAAGTTAAGGCACTTATCCACAGTTATATGCGGGTTATCCACAGAAATGGGGGTAAAGTGAAGAAAAATACAGGGTTTGAGGCAAAATAAGGGGGCTATACTAAAGAAAGCTTATGCTTTTATAAAGGAGAGTTATGCCGGTGCCGGCGTTAGTTATCCACATGGTCTGGGCACAACTTTATCCCCAAAACAGGCCACTTATCCACAGTTATACATAGGTTATCCACAAATAACCCTCATTATTTATTAAATGACCTAATTTTTAACGAGCAAAAACGGCGGGTCAGAGAATTTGCTGGTAGATGATTTCTCTGATCGAGAGCATTTCTCGGCGGAGTTTGTTATTCTGTTCAATTTGGGAGGCGATTTTTTCCCAACCGTGCATCACCGTAGTATGGTCTCGCCCGCCAAGAGCCTCACCTATTTGCGGCAGCGAGGCCCCGGTTTCTTCTCGGGCCAGGTACATGGCCATTTGCCGGGCGGCGGCAACGTCTTTGCTGCGACCCCGCTCAATCAATACTTCGGTGTCCATTTGATAATAGTTGGCTACGGCAGCAATGATTTGCTCCACAGACAATTCGGCCTGCCGGGAAACAATATCTTGCAGGGCCACGGTGGCCAGTTCCATACTAATTGACTGGCGCATCATGGCTGCATGGGCAATTACTTTGTTGAGCGCGCCTTCCAATTCTCTAATATTGCTCTGGGCGCGGCGGGCAATAAATTCCATCACGTCATCGGGGACATACACTTGCTGAGAGTCGGCCTTAAAACGGAGAATGGCGATTCTGGTCTCCAGGTCTGGCGGTTGCACATCGGCCAGCAAGCCCCATTCAAAACGAGAGCGGAGCCTATCTTCCAGGGTGGTGATGGCTTTGGGGGGGCGGTCGCTGGAGAGCACAATCTGACCGCCGGAGGAGTGCAGCGTGTTAAACGTGTGGAAAAACTCTTCCTGGGTGCTTTCTTTGCCGGCGATGAATTGAATATCGTCAATCAGCAGAAAATCCGTAGTGCGATATTTTTCCCGGAACGCTTCCGTAGACTGGGAGCGGATGGCATTAATCAGATCATTGGTAAAGGTTTCGGAGGAGCTATAGATAACTTGTTTGCCCCGGGCCACGGCGTATTGGGCAATGGCCTGCAAAAGGTGGGTTTTGCCCAGGCCAACGCCCCCGTATAAAAATAAGGGATTATAGGCTTCAGCCGGATTTTCGGCTACGGCCAGAGAAGCGGCGTGGGCCAGCCGATTTGAAGCGCCCACAATGAATTGGTCAAAGGTATATTTGTGATTTAACATGGGCCGCTCTTTTGCGCCCGGAATTTGTCCATTCCCGTTTGGTGAGGGGTGGGGAGGCCCAGGCTCTTCTGGGAGCAACGGCAGCGTCACCTGTTCGGCGCCGCCTTCTGCATCTACAATAAATTTTATATCCACAGGATAACCCATAATCCCGGTGACGGTGCGGTTAATTGTAGCCAATAAACGGTTTTCTAGCCAATCCTTGGCAAAGGCGCTCTTGGTGCCAACCGTCAAAATATCTTTATCTTGTGCTACAATGTGTGTATTTTTTACCCAAGTATCAAAGGTCGCCTGGGTCATCTGCATTTGAAGCTGACCTAAAGCGGTTTGCCAAACCTGGTCTGCGTTCATTTTTCTTTTCTCCCCAGAAGATTTGTTGATTTTTTACCAAAGCCCAACTTTATTTTATAAATAAAATCCCGATTTTAGGGACAAAAAAACCTTCTCTGAGCAATTTGATTCAAATTGCTGGTAAATATTGCCTGACTATCTTCAGGCAACCTTTATTTTGATGTAAGGATGATGACTGTGGAAGACTATTTGAGGAGAACTACTAATCCATATAAGAGAGTAGTCTGCCGCTGCTTTTTTCATGAAAAAGCAAACCGGCCACTATCAAGTTGTAAGATAATCTAGCGCTCACCCTTCCCTGGTTGGGGAGATCTAAACTCCCCGGGGTGAAATTTTGGGGCAGAATTGAGTCCTCACGTCCAGTCGAATTGCATTGTACCAAATCTGAAAATGGCTGGCAATACCCCTACCTTAAAAAAGAAATGCCCAAATTCTTTTTTAAGAAATTTTATGGTGAGTTAAATCCGGCTTGTGGATAAGATGTTGATAAGCTCAAAAAAAAGGCCGATAACTTTGGGGATAACATGGGGATAATAAAAATGGGTTTCTCAATTATCCCTTTAACCGGCTTGTGCTATAATTTAAATCTTATGAAGAATCGTCTAAACCGTTTCTCTATATTATTCTTATTTCTTCTCCTGTTGGGCTGTATCGGTTCTGCCGTTTATCTCCATGTTAGAGATAAGGATGTGCTGGTTACCGTTCTTGACCGCCAGACCGGCCAACCCCTGGCCCAAGCCGTGGTTGAAGCAGGCGGCGCGCCGGCGGCCCAGGCTGCCGTTGTCCCCGCTGCCGGAACTTTCGCCATCAAGTTGACGGGATACTCGTTGGGCCTCATTCCCCGGATATGCCTAAAGGCTGCCGCGCCGGGTTTCCTGCCAACGGAAGTGTCCGCCTTTGTGCCCTGGTGGCAAAAACAAACCAAAGTCATCATCAGGCTGGAGCCTACCCGCATAGAAGGGCAGGTTGTTGACGCCTCAACCGGGATCCCTGTAGCGGCTGCTATTTATGCCGGCAAATCCGCCGCGCTTTCCGCACCGGCCCAACCAACCCCCACCGACGGTCAAGGATACTTTGAACTATTTTATTTAGAACCGCCGGTTTTGCTGCAAGTGGAAGCAGCAGGTTATAAAGCCTGGCAAACTCGGCTTGAGGCTGAAACCCTCTACGCCAATCCGCCACCGCTGGTTGTTGATCTGGTTTCCCAGGATTTAGTAGGCGTGGTCAGCGATGCCTGGACCGGCTCGCCGGTGCCGGCCATAATTTATTTAACCGACAATGCCGCCTCGCCAAAAGGATTAAGGCAGATTACGGCCAACAACCAGGGGCACTTTGAGGCCACCCGCTTGGAGCCGCCGCTGACGGTGCAGGTGGAAGCGCCCGGCTACGAAACCTGGCAAACCGAAGTAGCGGCAATGGCCTTAACAACGGGTAATCCCGCTCACAAATTGGCCGTCAGCTTGGTGCCGCGGACTACCGCCGGCATCCTCCACGCCGCCGACACTAATGAGCCGCTGGCCGGGCTTGGCCTGAGCGCGGGCGCCGATGACCGGCGACAAACCGCTACCACCGATGCCGCCGGCCGTTTTGAATTTTACCGCCTCCAGCCCGGCGACTCTATCATGGTTGAGGGGGCAGAAGGGTATCTGCCCCTGGAGACGGTTTTTAACAATGAAACCGAACTCAATCTCAGCCTACAACCACGCCAGGCAATGGTGTTAGTGCAAGATAGTTTTGCCAACCAACCGGTGGCCGGCGCAACGGTAACCTTTGATCAAACCCTGACCGCCACCACCAATGCCCAAGGACAGGCTGTTTTGGCCCGAATTCCGGCTGCCGGGCAAATTTCGGTTGCGCCAACCGGCTACCGGCCGGCGACGGTTGATTATCAAGGGACAGAGTCAATTAACGTGGTCATCAGCCCTACCGCCTTGCAAGGCGTGGTCCGCGGCAGCGATACCGGCCAGCCGTTGCCCCAGGCCACGCTGTACCTGGGCCAGACCATTCTTCGCGCCAACGACCAGGGTCATTTTAGGCTTGACCTACCGGACGCGCCAGCGTCGTTGATGGTCAAAAGCGCCGGCTACCATCGCGCTTACGGCCAACTGAGCCAAACCGGCGTTTTTACCGACGGCCCGCCGCCTTTCTCCGGCGTGGAGGGGCATTGGTTGGTCGCTGTTCCCTGCGCCGAAGCGCCGGCGCAACCCGGCCCGCCATGCCTGGATTTTGTTTTGAACCCCTTTCAGGTCAAAGCCATCTACGTGCCCCTGCACTACCTGCGCAGCCGGGAGGCCATGCTGCGTTACCTTGACTTTATCCAGGCTACCGAACTCAATGCGCTTGTGGTGGATGTTAAAGGTGATTTTGGGTTCATCGGCTGGCGGAGCCAGGTGGAAATGGTGGCCACTGTTGGCGCCGACGAATGGTGGACGAACACCTGGATGCCCCTGGACGAATTGATAGCCGAGGCCCAAAAACGCAATATTTATACCATTGCCCGGTTTGTTGTTTTTAAAGACAACCCCCTGGCCCACGGCAAACCTGAATGGGCCGCTGTGCTGGAAGATGGCGCCGTCTGGCTGGATGGCGAAGAGTTAGGTTGGGCCAATCCCTTTAAAGAAGAGGTTTGGGATTACAATATTGCCCTGGCCCAAGAAATAGCCGCTTTTGGCTTTGATGAACTCAACTTTGATTACCTGCGTTTTCCCTCCGATGGCGATGTAGGCGCGATTGTGTACGAAGAGGAGAATACGCTCGAAACCCGCACAGCGGCCATTAAAGAATTTGTGCAGCGTTTAACCGAGGCCCTTCGCCCCTCCGGTGTTTTTGTTTCGGCCGATGTATTTGGTTTGACCATCTGGGTGAAACCGGAGAGTGATATGAAAATTGGCCAGCGGGTGATGGATATTGCGCCCTACGTGGATTACCTGGCCCCCATGGTTTATCCCTCTACCTTCATCCCCGGCAATCTGGGCTACGACAATCCCTCTGCCGAGCCGTATGGCATTGTTTATCGCAGCCAGCGCCAGGCCGAAGAACGGGTTCCGCCCTACGTTAAGGTGCGGCCCTGGCTGCAAGGCTACTGGTATTCGCTAGAGGAAATGCGACTGCTGAAACAGGCGGCCATTGACGCCCCCTCCACCGGCTGGTCCTGGTGGAACGCGGGGGGTAAGTATGATAACGAGTTGTTTGAGCCGGCTATCGAAGAATAGACTCCAATTCCGGTGTTAAAAAGCCGCTCTATTTAGAGCGGCTTTTTTAGTATTGGCCCCAAAGGGCAGGATTATTAATTCAGCGCCATCTCAACGGCCGGCAGGTCAACCGTTTCCAAATCCTCAACCAGGGGTGTGACCGGACTCAGGGCGTTGATCAAGACCTCGTCAAGACATTCAACCGAGTGGAAGGTCATTTCCTCACGGATATCTTCGGGCACGTCGTCCAGGTCGGCTTCGTTGCGTTTGGGAAAAATAACGGTTTTTAGCCCGGCCCGGTGCGCGGCCAAAATCTTTTGTTTTAGACCGCCAATGGGCAGCACTTGGCCCTGCAAACTGATTTCGCCCGTCATGCCCACGTCGGAACGAACCGGACGTTGGGTGAGCAACGAAACCAGGGCCGTTACCATTGTCACCCCGGCCGACGGCCCGTCTTTGGGAATAGCCCCGGCCGGCACGTGCAGGTGAATGTCTACATTGTTGAATTTGTTTGTTTCAATTTTCAGTTCGTGCGCGTGGGCGCGAATGTAACTGCGGGCAATTTGAGCGCTCTCTTTCATCACGTCGCCCAATTGGCCCGTCAGCGTGAGTTGGTCTTTGCCCGGCATGCTGGCCGCCTCAACAAAGAGAACGTCGCCGCCTGCCGGGGTTACGGCCAGGCCGGTGGCCACCCCGGCCCTCTCGGTGCGCATAGCCGCCTCAAAATAGAATTTTGGCTTGCCCAGATAGACTCGCACTGCTTCGGCGTCAATCGTCACCGCCCGGGTTTGCTCCGATCCGGCTTCAGTTTGAACGGTCAATTCGCCGCCGGTTAGCTTGGTGGCCACTTTGCGAGCAATACGGCCAATTTCCCGTTCCAGGTTGCGCACCCCGGACTCGCGGGTATAGTCGCGGATAATTTGGCGGATACCTTCTTCCGCATATTCAATTTCGGTTTCCAGCAGGCCGTTGGCCTTAACTTGCCGCGGTACCAGGTAATTTTTGGCAATTTCCAGTTTTTCATACTCGGTGTAACCATCCAGCCGGATGGTCTCCATGCGGTCGCGGAGCGGCGGCGGAATGGTGTCCAGGGTGTTGGCCGTGGCAATAAACATCACCTGGCTTAGATCAAAATCGACATCCAGATAATGATCGCGGAAAGCATAGTTCTGCTGCGGGTCCAGCACTTCCAGTAAGGCGCTACTGGGATCGCCGCGCCAGTCGGAGCCAATTTTGTCAACCTCGTCCAGCATAAAAACGGGATTGCGGGTTTTCACCCGTTTGATGGCCTGGATGATGCGGCCCGGCATGGCTCCAATGTAAGTGCGGCGATGGCCGCGAATTTCGGCCTCATCGCGCACGCCGCCCAGGCTCATGCGGGTAAACTCGCGCCCCAAGGCGCGGGCGATGCTGCGCCCCAGGCTGGTTTTCCCCACGCCGGGCGGGCCAACAAAGAGCAAGATGGAGCCCCCGGCCCGATCTTGTTCGCGGCCCGGCTCCACCGGCTCATCGTCCAGCTTGCGTTCCAGGCGCAATTTGCGCACGGCCAGAAATTCCAGGATGCGCTCTTTGACGTCGGTGATGTCGTAATGGTCGGTATCAAGCACCTGCCGGGCGTGGGGAATGTCCAGGTTGTCTTCGGTCAAGTTGCTCCAGGGTAGTTCCACCATCCAATCAAGATAGGCCTGGATAACGCCGTATTCGGCTGATTGGGGTTGCAGTTTTTCCAGCCGGCTCAATTCGCGTAGAGCCTCTTTTTTGGCCTCTTCAGGAATGCCGGCTGCTTCAATTTTCTCTCGATACTCGGCCACAATAGCCTGGTCGTCATCTTCGCCCAACTCTTTTTGAATGGCTTTGAGTTGTTGGCGCAAATAGAATTCACGTTGAGTTTTGTCCAGTTCTTCCTGGGTGTCTGAGCGAATCTTTTGGCCAATTTCCAACACTTCCAGTTCGTGGTTCATCAATCGCACCAGGTGCGACATCTTTTCCCGCAGGGTGTCTTCCAGCAAAACTTTTAGCCGGTCCTGAAAATCCATGCGCATATTGGAGGTGATAGTGTAAACGATGATGCGCGGGTCTTCCACCTGGTCCAGAAACTCGGTGATCTCATTGGGCACTTGTGGTAAATACTCAACAATAGTGCTTGACAATTCCAGGATGCGGCGGCGGAGCGCTTCAATTTCCATTTCCTGGTCTTCTTCAATTATGTCGGGCGCAACGGAAATTTTGGCCGTCAGGAAAGGTTCGGTTTGAACCCAGCTATCAATTTTGAAGCGCTCGATGCCCTGCACAATCACCTGTAGTGAATCTTTATCGCCGCGCACCACCCGATGAATACGAGCAATAACGCCGGTTTCGTATAATTCATCCGGTTCCGGTTCATCAACCTCCGGTTTTTTAGAAACAACCAGCCCGATCATAGTGTTATTTTGCACTGCCCATTTAATCAACTTGGTTGAACGAGGCACGCCAATGCTCAAGGGCATAATGATAAAGGGAAAAGCCACCGTGCCCCGGAGCGGCAGAATGGGTAGCTCTTCGGGCAGGGAGTCTTTGATATCAAATTGGCTTGACATTTCGTCGAATAGATTGAACATAGTTCACTCCTTTGAGTTAACTATTATAGCCGTTTACTGTTAGATTAGCGTTAGAATGTTTGGCCAAAAAGATGCCCCTTTTTAGATATTGAACCTGACGGTAATAATATCGCCATCGTGGATAACGTGATCTTTGCCCTCCAACCGAACCTTGCCCATTGATTTTGCTGCCGTATGAGAGCCGGCGGCCACTAAATCCTGGTAATTGACCACCTCGGCCCGAATGAAACCACGGGCCATATCACTGTGGATGATGCCCGCACATTCCAGGGCGGTAGCGCCGCGATGCGCTTCCCAGGCCCGCACTTCATCCTGGCCCACGGTGAAAAAGTTCATTCGCCCCAACAAATCATAACTGCGGCGGATGATGCGTCCGGCGCTCAGTTCGGCCAGGCCGTATTCCGCCATAAATAGGGCCTGTTCTTCCTCGTTGTCAAGTTGGGCTATGTCCATCTCCAGCCGCCCGCGCACGGCGATGATGGCGCTTTTTTGGTGGGGATAAGCCAGGGTCGGCGCTGCCTCTTCATCGCCCAGATTTAGAACCAGCAGCACCGGCTTGGCGCTGAGAAATTGAAAGCCGCGCAAGCGTTTCTCTTCTGCGGCGGCCAGGTCAATATCTCGCAGGGGCAGCCCTCGCTCAACGTGGGCCTTGAGCCGGGTGAGAATTTCAAATTCTTGCTGGTCGTCGGCAAAGGTAGGCAGAGATTTGCCCTTTTTTAGATTATCTGCCAGCCGTTCCAGCCGGTTTTCTATTTTGCTCAGGTCCGACAAGAGGAGTTCTGCATCCAGGTGGTCAATATCGCGGGCCGGGTCAATGGTTTCCAGGGGGTGAGGCACGGCGTTGTCGGCAAATAGCCGCACCACGTGCAGCAGGGCGTCGTTGTTGGCGATGGCGTTCATCAGTTCACCGCTCAGGCCCAGGCTGTGTTCATGACTCGTTGCGCCGCCCACTCCCGCAATATCGGCATACTCAATGCGCGCGTAGGTGGTTTTTTGCGGCCGGTACATTTGGCGCAGGGTGTCTACCCGCGCGTCGGGCACATCTACTACGGCGGTGTTCACCTGAAACGCGCCCCCGGCATAAGCCGTGGTAGGGGCGCTGCCGCCGGTAAGAACGTTAAAAATGGTGGTTTTGCCGCTATTGGGCAAACCAATGATGCCAATTCGCATAACCGCTCCCTGGTTTGACAAAAATGCCCACCGGTTGCGCGATGGGCACAATAGGCGATTTTATTCTATTTTACCCATATTCCGAGAGAATTGTCAATGTGAGCCTCAATTCTTCAATTTTTGTTGAGGCGTTACCTTTTGATTGAAGCGAGTGAAGAATAAAAAACCCCGGAAAACCGGGGCTGGCCAAATAAACTTGACGAGATAAGTGATTATATAACGCGAGTAACTTCTGAAGCCACCATGCCGCTTGGTTTATGGGTGACGGCAAATTCAACCCGGTCGCCGGCAATCAAATTTTTAAGGCCCTTATCTACAATATTCTGGTAATAGACAAATACTTCCTGGCCGTTGCCGAGTTCGATGTAGCCGTATCCTTTGGACATGTCAAACCACTTGACCGTTCCGGTAGTGCGCTGATTCAAGGCGGGTACCTCCTTTGGTGAGAGTGTTGGGAAACAATAAAAAAAGCCGCCGGGTTTGGCCTCACCCTTGCGGCTGTTTTTTCTTTTAGAAAATTAATTGAGCTAACTATACAGGCTTAAGTTGATATTGTCAAATTTGTTCAGAACCAATCCCCGGCCTGAATATAAAGGGGACTATCTACCATAGCCTGATCCAACCAGGAGCAGGTATCTTCATTGGCTTGCAAGCGGCCCAGGCGGCGGGCGTCCATAGCCGAAAGGTAGCCGCACAGCATCTGCGAGAGGGTGCAAACATCGGTTTCCAGGTGGGGTTTGCCGTCGGCGGGTTGGGTTTCGGCCCGGCCATCTACCAGGCGAAATCTGAGCGGTTCTTCGTTGGTAGGGATGAGCGCATCGTGGATTTTGAGCACGCGCTCGCCGCTCAGATGGCGGGCGTAAAAGCGGGCAGTTAGCGCTTTGGGCAAGTTGATAATCCGCCCCATGGGGCCAGGCGTAACGTGGCACAAGTCATTGAATATCCAACCCCGGTTCTGGGCGTCGTCGGCGATGGGTTGGTGCAGCACGTGGCGTAAGGGGGTATCCGGCGGGGCCAGGTATTCTATCACGTCGGCTTCGTTTTGAGCGGCCAGGTAGCCAATCAGGCCGCGATAGGCGGCGTCTTCGGCGGCAAAAAATTCGCGGAGGTGTAACTCGCGTTCGCCCTTGCTGCCCGTTCTCATTTCGTAAGAATAGTAGCCTTCAATCACGCCGTCATGGTCAAACACCATAATCTTGGACCAGCGCTCAACAATTTTGTCCCACCATTCATTGCTGCGGGTAAACCAGCCGTTGTGCCAGGTAAGTTGACCTTTATACATGGCCCGCAGCATATTCAAATCTTTGGCTTGGAAAGGCCGGACTTTATGGCCCTCGGCAAAAATAGTCAGGTTGCCGGGATTGAGGCGATAGGCATGCAGGTCGCCAATCACGCCGTAGCCAAATTTTTGATAGTAACGATGGGAGAAGGGAAAGAGCACCGACAGCGCCTGCCCTTCGGCAAACATGCGCACGATGGAGAATTTCATCATTTTGGTCGCAATGCCCTGCTGCCGATACTCCGGCAGTACAGCCACCCCGGCCACTGCGCCAACGTTGACTGGCACGCCGCTCAACCACATTTGGGCCGGAAAAACCGTGGCCGTGCCAATAATTTTGCCTTGATATTCGGCCACAATGATATGGGAAAAATTATAGCGAGGGGTTTCGTGCAACGCCGCCAGCGCTTTTTCCGGGGCGCCGCCAAAGCCGGCGCTGCGCACGTAGGCTACCGGCTCCAGTTCGTCGGGTAAGATCGGTCTGATAGTAACGGCGTCAATCATGGCTGCGTTCTTAGAGCAAGAGGGAAAAAGAATACAAATTTATGGCTTATGAGCAAAATAATTGAGAATTTTTTTGACCGCTTCATCCGGGGTCCGGGCAATCGTGAGCATCTCTTGGTGGCTGGGACGAACGTAAGCCTCGTCAATAAAAGCGGCCAAGGTCCGCTGCCACAGGCCGCCCACCAGCACAATGGGTCGGGGCGAGATTTCGCCGACCTGCACCAGACTCCACATCATGGCCATTTCAGCCAGGGTGCCAATGCCGCCGGGCAATACCACGGCCCCGTCACAGCAACTCACCAGGTGAGATTGGCGTTCGCGCAGCGTTTGGCATTTGATTTCTTCCCTTACCCATTGGTTGGGCGGGATAGGCCGGAATTGCTCAATCTGGGCGCTGGTAACACCGATCACGTGGCCGCCGGCCTCGCTGGCGCCCTGGCTGGCGGCGGCCATCACCCCGGAGTACGCGCCGGTTTGCACGGCAAAACCGGCCCGGGCCAGCAATCGCCCCACGGTTCGGGCTGCTTCGTAGTCTGCCGAGCCGGGTTGGGGGGAACTACTGCCAAAGACGCTGATGACCTTCTTATTATCTTCCATTTGTACGGTTTATGAATTTGATGTTCACGTGGGGATTGGCGTTTTTTAGTTACACTCCCCGCGGATATGTGCCCAACACCTTAAAAAAGGTGGTGATTTCCTGGAGATGATGCAAAGCATTGCGGCTGCGTTCTTCGTATTGGCTGCCGATAAAGTCAATGTAGAAAAAGTATTGCCAGCGTTTGCCCTGGAGAGGTCTGGACTCTAATTTGGTCAGGTCAATATCGCGCAGGGCAAACACGGCCAGGCTTTTGAAAAGGGAGCCAGGTTCATTTTTCATTGAAAAGACAATAGAGGTTTTGGCCTGGCCGGTGGGCATGATGGGTTCCCGGGCGACCACCACAAAACGGGTATAATTTTCACTATCATCCTGCATGTCGGGCTGAAGAATGTGCATGCCGTAAATTGTTGCTGCTCTGGCGCTGGCCAGCCCGGCCCCATCGGTAATGTTTTTTTCTTTGATCATTTTGATACTGCCGGCGGTATCATACGTGGGCACCCGTTCCGCATGGGGAAGCAATTTATTGAGCGAGTGTTCGCATTGGGCCAGGGCCGGCGGCTGCGAGTAGACCTTTTTTACATCGGCCAGGGTAACGCCGGGCAGGGCAATTAATTGGTGGGCAATAGGGATCTGCACTTCGCCCACAATGGATAGCTCGTAGCGGAGCAGTAAGTCGTAATTTCGATGAATACTGCCCATCAGCGAGTTTTCCACCGGCAAGATACCCCGCTCAACTTCATTGTTGGTAACGGCTTCAAAAACGCTGTCAAAATCATTATGCGGCACCGGCTCCACCGAGTCGCCAAAAAAGGCTACGGCTGCGGCTTCGCCGTAAGCGCCGCGTTCTCCTTGAAAAGCAACATGTAAATTAGAATTGCTCATGCCGGGGGTTCTATCTCCAATATTTTGAAAGGATAAATGTTAATCACTTTGGTTTCCCGATATTGCGTTTCGGTGACTTCGCAGGGGTTGTAAACGTGGCGATGGCCGTGAATCAGGTAGCGGGGTTTGAAGGTTTTCATCAACCACAAAAACGCCTCAAAGCCAATGTGGGTATGGTCTTCCCCATTATGGATGCCGTAGGGCGGCGAGTGAGCCACCAGGATATCCAGGTAGCGGCCATAACGCAGTTTGTTAAGGTAGAGCTTGGGCGCAAGGGAGAATACGTTCAACCACATTTCGGTTTGGGTATATTGAAACTTGCCTCTTTTATAACGGATGGAGCCTTCCAGTCCGGCCAACAGTAGATTTTTTTCAAGCCGGGTGACGCTGTGCAAGTTTATGCCGCCGCCGGGTCCGGCAATGGAGGTGCCGTCGGGCAGGTATTCCCGTTCGGGGTCGTGGTTGCCATGCACGTAAACCAGTTGCACGTTAAGCATGGACACAATATATTCCAGATAATAGTAGGGTAAATCGCCACAGCCGACAATTAAATCTATATCGTGGTAACGTTCGGTAATTTTGGGGCTGTATAAACGATTGACGACTCTGTCGCTGACAAAAAGGATCTTCACTGCGTCCCGTCTTGGGAGATAGAATTTATCTTGTCACTGCTATGCCCCCAGCGCATGACAGCCGCGCATAGCAGCCAAAGCTTAATATAACATAAGATGCGGCCATTGTACCACGAAACCTCCAATTTTCAAATAGTTGTGGCCCCCCGGCTTAAAATTGCCCGGATTTTTGTATTTGTTTTGATTGTGACTATACTATTGTCAATCACTATTCCCAGAAAGGGAGGTTGCTCATGGCAGTTTCTCAAGACTTGTTAGTAATTCTTAGATGTCCTTATTGTGTTAGTGGGGAAACCCGCAAACCCGGTGATGACCCTGGCCGGCTTGAATTGGTGCGGGCCGGCGCCTGGTTGGTGTGCCAGGAGCCGGATTGTGGCCGCAAATACCCCATCAAAGAAGATATCCCGGTGATGTTGATTGACGAAGGCGATAAGTGGGTCAATACGGCGGTTGAAGATCTGCCGGAGCCTGGTAAGTTGGTTGAATAATTTGAGCGTAGCAAGTTGTTAGGGTAAGGGAGTAGACAGTAGGGCGTTTGATGGAAAAATCCCCTACTTTCTAACTCTTTATTTTTGCTTATTACTTATCGGTTAAGCTTAATGGCTCTGTCCGACGAAGGACCAAATTCGTAATTTATTGGTCGTTTGTCTGGAGTAACATTTTTTGATAAATTTTGTCCGGGGGAGAAATGGACAGATGAAACAAATTTACCGTAAAAAATTAAACCTGGCCTTGGTTATCCTTGGGTTTGTAATGCTTCTGATTATCTGGTCTGGCCAGGCGATGGCCCAAAATGGGGGAATCAAAGTTTCTGACCAGGCCTTGGATACCAGTTTTCGGGAACACGTTACCTTTACCCTTAGCGCCGCAAGCAAGGCTGAAATTGTTGATATAGATTTACTCTATAAGATTGCGGGCCAAATTGCTACCTCGCGCAATGCGGCTGATTTTGTCCCCGGCACAACGGTTGAAGCCGAGTTTGTGATTGACCAGACTGAACCCGGCAATTACTTTCCGCCGGGCACCGAATTGCAATATTGGTGGGAAATTACCGACGCCGGCGGCAATACCCTGACCACCAAAAAAGAGTCGTTCCTATATCTGGATGACCGCTACGATTGGACCTCGCTGCAAAACGACCGGCTGACCCTCTCCTGGTATAAAGGCAGCGATGCCTTTGGCCAAAATCTATTTGACCGGGCCAACGACTCCCTGGACACCCTGGAAACCGACCTGGGCGTAACCCTGGAAGAACCCATCAAAATCTTTATCTACGCCAACCACGACGATTTTTTGAACGCCTACTTTGCCGCGGCTCAGGAATGGGCCGGTGGGGCCGCCTTTAATGAATCTGGCGTGGTGATGATGACGGTTGAACCCCAGCAGCCGGAGTGGGGCACCATCATTACCACCCATGAAATGACCCACCTGGTAATCCACCGGGCCACGGATAATTTTTACACCGGAGACCTAACCCTGCCCCGCTGGCTGGATGAAGGAATTGCCGTTTATACCTCCGGTGAAATTTACACCCGCCCGGATTTTCAACAGGCCCTCAATCAGGCCGTCAAAAACAACAAACTGTTGACCCTCCGCACCCTCTCCAGCCCTTTCTCCTCCGATACGGACGAAGCGGTATTGTCTTATGCCCAGAGCGGCGCGGTGGTTAAATTTATTATTGACACCTATGGCGCAGAAACCATGTCTGCGCTGCTCAAGGCCCTCTCTGAAGGCGCTCTTTACGACGAAGCCCTGGAGCAGACCCTGGGCCTGGATACCGATGGCCTGGATAACGCTTTTCGGGAAAGCATAGACTTGCCTCCGCTGCCCACTCATGCTGTTGTTGAAGAACCCGAACCGGCCCGGGAGATGGTCCCCACCCAAACCGCCGAAGAGGTGGGTGAAGAAACGGTTGAACAGTCAGAACAGCTTGACAATACCGGGGAGAATATTGGGGAGAGTGTTGGTAGTAATACCGATGAGGGCGCTACCAGTGAAGGGATTTCTGCTCCACCGGCCGAAGGAGAACAGAGCGCCCCCAATCCCTGGGGGGCAATGTGTTGTTTATCAGGCCTGATACCTCTGGTTCTTTTGGGATTAGCCTTTTACGCTTCTCGCTTTATGTAAGGTTGCAAAGTAACAGGGTAGCAAAGTAACAAAGTAACAAGGTAGCAAAAGTCTACTCCTGCTACCTTGTTACCCTGCTACCTTGTTACCCTGCTACCTTGTTACCCTG
>JAFGDY010000282.1 GCA_016931895.1 Anaerolineae bacterium | reverse complement strand
CCCAATATGTAGGGGCGAATCCTTGTGGTCGCCCTGGGCAGGCACAAGACCTGCCCCTACACCACGGAAATTCTGGAAGAACCAAAAAGGGTTTTTGCCACAAAAGGCACAAAGGACACAAAAGCCACAAAGAATCTTGGTGACTTCGGGCCTTGGTGGCGTTGTGGTTAATGTTCTTGTCCAAAAGCAGGATTCAACGGATAAGGTTAGGACTTACGCAAATCGTTGCTGCATTCCAGAGGTGACTGTCTGTCACCTCTGGAACGTGCGTAAGTTTAAGGTATTAAAGTGATGCAATAAGGGGGGTCAAATAAAACAATATCGTTACTGTCGGGTTGAGGATTTCGCCAGGGTGGTTTGACGCCCGGCCAGGTGTTCCTCGTACCGGGCCAGGGCGAACAGCAGGGAGGAGAGCCGATTCAAATAACGAATAATCTCTCTGTTTTTAAATATCCCTTCGTGTAGTAAGTAGGCTACTTCACGCTCCGCCCGACGCACCACCACCCGGGCCACATCCAACTGTACTCCAACCATAGTATCGCCAGGTAGAACAAACTGGTTTAAGGGAGGGATTTCCTCACCCAACCTGTCAATTTCTGTTTCCAGCCAAGCCACCCGATCCGCGGTGAGTTGTTGGGGAAGCTGCACGCCTGGGGCAGAGGCCAATTCGCCCATCAGCAGCCACAGGTCGCGCTGGGCGGTCAGGATGAGTTGCCTGGTACGCTCGCTGGCAGCCGGGTTGGCCCGCGCCAGACCCATAAAAGCGGTGGCTTCGTCAACCGCGCCGTAGGCGGCCGGACGCAAATCGTATTTGGGTACCTTTTCCTGCCCCAGCAGGCTGGTGTAACCTTCGTCGCCGGTGCGCGTATAAAGAATGGTTTTTTTGGACATCGTCGCTTCTAATTTTTGGAGATTTATCAGTTTGACCAGCTTATCATAGCTGAAAGCAGTAGATTTGGCAATGGCCAGGGGGGGTGTTGGTAACAAACCCTTCCAAATCGTAGCAAAATCTGCTATACTTGAAGCATAGTCGTTATTTCATTCATCCTGCCACGCTGCCTCAAATTTGACCTCTCTAACCTTGAATTTGCTTTTTTCTTTCTGGCCACCACTGTCTGCGTTTAATCAAATCATCCAAATTTTTTGTCCCTTGAAAGGAGGGAGTCTTATGCTAAAGAAGTTGTTATTCTCCTTCATTCTGGCGGGGGTGATGCTGATCGGGATGCTCTGGGGTTTGGCCCAGCCCGGGCGCACTATCACCCTGGATGTATGTGCTGCCGGTTGTCCCTATGCCACCATTGGCGCTGCTTTGAACGCCATTTCTACCACCCCCCCCGGCACACATACCATTCGCGTGTCTAACGAGATTTTTGCCGAAGGAGGTAATCTGCCCATTCCGCCAATGCCCACCAAAATTACGCTTGATGGCGGTTATGACCCTACCACCCTGGCCGCCGGTTACGCCGTAAAAACCGTGACTCGCACTCGCGTAACGCCGTCTGCGCCAAACACAACCCAACTCATCGCAGTGGGCACCGGCACTCAAACCCTTCATCTGCGCAATTTTGACATCTCCGGGGCCAGAATGCCTCTTGGTTCAGGCACAGGTTCAGGCGGGATTTTAGCCAACACGCTGGCCCAACTGACCATTGAAAACAGCCACATTCACGATAATATTGGCGACGATGCGGTTGGCTCCTCGTTTGGCGGCGGTGTGACCGTAGTAAATGTAACGACGACCCTTATTGTGGATAGTGAAATCTATTCTAACGTGGTTACCTCGCTGGGTTCCGGCGGGGGGATAATGTTTAGAGATGTGGATCAGGCCATTATTAAACGCACGTTGATTTATTCTAATGGGGCGTCTCTGGATGGGGGAGGCATTGAGTTTCAACTTGTATTCCCTATTCCGGATAGGCTTGATATAGAAGACAGTCAGATTTTTGCTAACTTGGCCAATGCCGGTTTTGGGGGTGGGGTTGATATTGTCAATACTACTCCACCTGTGGGACTTATACCTCAGACTATGGTGCGCACCAAAATCGAACGTAATCAAACAACTGTAGGCGGGGCCGGCATTGCCCTGCAAAACAGTGCTGTCATGGGGCAAGTTCACTTGGATTTGTTGAATGTATTGATTGACAATAATATCGTCACAATGCCACCACCGGGGGGATGTGGCGCTGCGGCTGGAAGTGGGGGCGCTATTTTTATGGGCGCCACTCCAACTGTGCCCGATGTTTTGAATGCAGTGAACAGCACTGTTGCCGACAATATACCTGATGGGATTTGTGATTTTGCGGGTTTTGCGGGAGTTCCTTCAACTATTAACATTGACAACGGTATCCACGCTGCTAATCCTCCTGCCGGTACAGGCAATTTAGAGATACTGCCAGCCGCACCCGGGACTACTACAGTGAGAGACACGGCTATCAGCCAGGGTGGGTTAGGGCCTGGGCCTATTACGCTTATTGCTCCGGTAGTGGCCTTGCCGGTTGGTTTTATGCTACCTGGCGCGGATTACCACCTGGCTCCCGGCTCGTTGGCTATTGATGCTTCAACCATTGTTCCTCCACCGTTGGATGATCTGGACCGCGTTTTGCGCCCGCTGGCGGCCCCGCTGGTGGATTTGGGCGCTTACGAAACAAGCGTCAATCTCAGCGCCAGTCAAAAACAGGCGCAACCCAATTTGACCGGCACCAGAACGGTGGTCACTTACACCGTGCTGATCACCAACTCCGGCATTTTTTCCGGCACGGTGATAGTGACGGATGCTCTGCCGGGGAACACAACCTTGGTGCCGGGCAGTGTTTCAGCTTCGGCAGGAGGAACAATCATTACGGGGAGCGGGGGGATTACCTGGACGGGCTTTATGACTGCCGGCGCCACAGCGGCCATCACTTACGCGGCGAGGTTGGGCCATGTTATCACCGGCTGGCAATTCATTAACATCGCCCACATTAGTAGCAGTTGGACCGGCGGTCCAGCCATTGGCCAAAGTATCTTCACCCGCGCGGCCACGGTGAATATCTTGAGCAGTAGCGGAGTTTACCTGCCAATCGTGCTCAAAAGTGGTTAAGGCCAGGTTATTGGTTCAGCCTAACCGCAAGTTGGCCACAACGTCCAGGTCCCAGCCGGCCACGTCGCCGGCCTGGAGCCGCCAGTAGGCCGCCGCGCCGATCATGGCCGCGTTGTCGGTGCAGAGAGAGAGGGGGGGCACGCGCACGGGCCGGCCCGCGCCGGACATCATTTTGTTGCGCAGCAGGCTATTGGCCGATACCCCCCCCGCCAGCAGAATTTCGGCGACGTCGTACATCTCGGCGGCGGCTTTGGTTTTGTCAACCAGCACGTCCACCACGGCCATTTGAAACGACGCGGCAATATCCGCGCCGGGCATGGGGTTGAGAGGAAGCCGGGCCTGTTTGCCGGCCCGGTCGGCCTTATCCTGGTCAGGCCGGTGGAGTTTTTCCACCTTGGTATATTTTTGCACCACCCGCAGCACCGCCGTTTTTAGGCCGGAGAAACTGAAATCAAACGAGTCGCTTAACCGGGCGCGTGGAAATTTGAAGGCAGTGGGATTGCCCCCGGCGGCTGCTTTTTGAATGGCCGGGCCACCGGGGAAGCCCAGGCCCAAAATACGGGCCACTTTATCAAAGGCCTCGCCGGCCGCATCGTCAAGGGTGCGGCCCAGGATTTGGTAATCGCCGTGGCCGCGGATGAGGACCAATTCGGTGTGGCCGCCGGACACAATGAGGGACAACGTGGGAAATTTAATGGGGGGAGGATGGCCGCTGCCTTCAATATCGAGCCAGTTGGAGTAGAGATGGCCTTCCAGATGATTGACCCCGATAAGCGGCACCCCCAGGGCCAGGGCTATTCCTTTGGCCGCGTTGACGCCCACCAGCAAGCTGCCGGCCAGGCCCGGCCCATAAGTGACCGCTACCGCGTCTACCTCGTTCCAGCCGGTGCGCGCTTCAATCAGGGCATCCTGAATCACCGTGCCGATGGCCAAGATGTGCTGGCGCGAGGCGACTTCCGGGAAAACGCCGCCGTAACGCCGGTGAATGTCAATTTGGGAGGCTACCACGTTGGATTTGGGCCTAACTCCGTCTTCAATCACCGCTGCTGCGGTTTCGTCGCACGAAGTTTCGATAGCCAGAATTTTGGTCATGTTTTAAGTCTTTCCTGCCAGGCAGCCAGGGCTTGCAGGTTTGATTTGAAGACAATATTTTTAGGCAACTCGTCCGGCCCAAAAAAGCCGGCCGTGCTCACGTCATCGCCCGGTTGAATGTCGCCGCCGGTCACCAGGCCGTGGTAAATAATGGATATGCCGCCGCCCCGGAAATCCTGGTAGTAATACACGTCAATCAGGTCCAAAATTTCAACGTCCAGCCCTGTTTCTTCCCGGCACTCGCGGCGGGCTGCTTCCTGGGGTGTCTCGCCCATTTCCATAAAGCCGCCGGGTAAACACCAACTTCCCCGGGCCGGGTCTATTTTGCGCCGGACCAGCACCACCCGCCCCTCACGCTCGGCCAGCACCGAGGCCCCGACTTTGGGGTCAATGAATTGGATAAAACGACATTCCGGGCATACCCGCCGCACCCGGCCAAAAGCTTCTCGGTCCACCATCTCCGTGCGGCAGCGGGGACAGTAAGTGAAGCCTTCCCGGAGCAAAGCGGCTTCTTCGGCGGTAAGGGTGAGGGGTTCGTTGCAATTGTTCATAGTTTCCTGGCCGCTATGCCCCACGATAAATCCGAAAATCGTTTAATCTCGGTCTCAAAGCCCAGGCCGGTAAGCGAGGCGTTGGCTTGATCCACAAACCAAAAGAACTCATCGGCAAAATCAGCCACCACGTCCGGGCGGCCCTCATTTTGGAATTTCTGGGCGAGCTGCGCCTGGGCCGCCGCATCGGCAAACATCAAATCGCCAAACACGGCCCTGCCGCCGGGTGGTAAAGCAGCGTAAATTTTCTCAAACAAAATTGGTTTTTCGGCTTCGGTGAGGTGGTGGATGGCGTAGGTGCTAACAATGGCGTCAAACAGAGGCGGGTCATTAAAAAAATATGCCAACAAGTCGGTTTTAACATACTCTACGTTGTTTAAGCCGGCCAGCTTGCGGCGGGCAATGTTGAGCATATTATCAGAAACATCAACGCAGACCAGGCGCTTGAAATTTTTTAAGCGGCGGGAAAGGTTGCCGGTTCCGGCGCCCAGGTCAAGGATGGCGCCGCAGGTATGGGCGCTTTTTTCACTCACCCAGTTGAGCACAGCGTCGTAGCCGGCCCGGATGGGATGAGTTTCGTCGAGAACGTCGTTATCGTAAGCAGGGGCGTCCTCGTCGTGATTAAAAGCTTCGGCAAATTGACTTTTCACGTTGTTCCCTTTTGGCCGGCCGGGGGCGATTTTTGCCGCAGGCCCATGAGCAAGCCCACCGTTAGCAGCAAGCCCAACAAAAATACACAACTAAAACAACCAACGTTAAGCATGCGATCGCCCAACTGCTCGGCTTCTTTGCCGGGAAAATAGGGCCGGTTATTTTGGGGGTCGCCGGGCAGATACTTTACCTGGAGCGACTGGTCGGCAACGGCCTGTTCCCAGTTTTCAACCGAGGCCACGTATTTATCAGAGGCCGAGATCACCACCCCATTGACTTCAAAGTTGTAAGCAAGGTAGTGCGTGGCGCCGCCCCGCCGGCTGCGTTTGGTGTTGAAGTCGGTGACTTGGGCCTCGGTAATTAGGCCTTGGCTTTGGAGGGCCATTTCATCTTGCAGTTTCATCGCTTCCCAGCCAAGCCCGCACATTCCCCCCACCACAAGCAGCAGGGCAATAACCCAGGTTTTTAGGGAAGGTTTTTTGGGGGGTTGGGCTGGCTTTTTCTCTTGGACAGGCGCGGTTGTATCTGGCGGGTCTCCCAGGTACTTGATGCGCGATTTGGGTTCTGGCGCAGGCTCCAGGCGGCGAAGAGGCGCTGGCTGGCCGGACGGTTCAGGTACGTTGGCGGAAGCCGGTCTCGCGGGAGAGGCCGGGCTTGCCGGTGGCGGTTGGGACGGGGGAGAGGCTGGAGGTAGCGGCGCTGTCTGAGGTGGCCGGGATGAACCGGCCTGTTTTTGCTGAAGTTTGGCCAGGCCGGTATGGGCCAACTGATTGTTGGGGTTAAGGGCCAAAACTTGATTCAAACAGTGGCGGCATTGTTCGTCCGTGGCCACTACGCTCGACATCCACAGCCAGGCGTTTTCGTTTTTGGGATCGGCCCTGAGTATTTCGGCCAGCAGCCGTTGCCCGTTTTGTTTATCCCCTGCTTTGATGAGCGTGATAGCTTGTTGTAGTTTTTCCGACATCTGTTGTCTGTTCTCTCCCTCAGAATTTTGTTAAAGTGTAAGCGAAAAATAGACCCCTACCTGGTCACGCCTCTCTTCGCTGAAACCACAGCTTTGGTATAACCCAATGGCGTCTGCCCAGTCTGGTTCCGTGCTCACTCGCACTTGGGTAAAACCCTGTTGCCAGGCCACGTTGAGCAAATGGGCCACCAAAATCCGGCCAATCCCCCGGCGCCAGTACTCCCGCCGCACCGACATCCGCTTTAGCCGGGCAGTATTTTTGTTCTCGGCAAGCAAGGCTCCTGTCCCAATAATCTCGCCGTTTGCCTCTGCCACCACAAACACGTGACCGGCCTTGATGTAATGGGTCTGAATATCATCGAGATCAGGGTTACACGCTTGGTCAATCCAGCCAAAATGTTCGCCCAGACCGGCCAGAATTAATTGCCGGACAGCGTCCTGGTCGGCTGGTTGGAAGGAACGGATGACAAGCGCCATACCCGGAATCCGAGAAAATATTCGTGCCATTGGCGCTTAAAATTGATCCACCGCCTGCCTGGCCGCCAGGATATTACCCGTTGGCGCCGTGATGGGCGTGACACAACCCGTGCCCAAAATGAACCGCTGCCCGGCGGTAGCCTCGAATGCGGCTTTGGCTTCGGCGATGACCATTTCCGGGGTGCCCCGCACCATTGTTTCCCACTGGCGTAGGCCGCCGCACAGGGCCATTTCCGTGCGGTTTCTGGCCTCGGCCAGCGCGGGCGGGGTTTCCACGTCGTGCCAGTTGATGGCCTGGCCGGGATAAGCGCCCACCAAGTCAAACATCACGTTAACGCCGTGCAGGTGGATTAAGTTGAACCACATTCCCTCGGTAGCGGCCAAAATTTGCCGGTCGAGCGGCTGGCAGAATTCGCGGTATTCGGCCTCGGTGAGCAGGTTGTAGCTGGCATGTTGCACGGCCAAAAAAATGCCGGACGCGCCGGTGGGTTTGAGAGCTTCGATAAAGCGCAAAATGGACTCGGTAATGACGGCCAGCCCGGCTTTCATCGCCTCCGGGTGTTGGCGGAGGTCGGACAGAAGCCGCTCTCCGGCTAGGTTTTTGGCCTGGGAGAGCGGGTTGAAAATGGTTTGAATAAAAGGCGTCTTTTCGCCCACCGCCTGGCCAATGAGACGGTTGGCCTTAATAATTTCGGCCAGCAGCCCCTGGCCGGGGTCTTGCGGTTGCAGCCGGGTCCAATCTTCGGGCGATTGGATAACGCGCGGCCCCCAACTGCGCGTGCCTTCCTGGTTGCCTTCCCAAATGGTAGTGGCCCCGTAGCCGGCCAGGCAGTAGTTGCTGCTGGGGGTTATTTTGATGAAATCAAAATCATACGCGCGTTGGAAGGCCAAGGTAGCGCGGGCTAAACCTTCGCCGGTCTGGTCGTCAACGGGCCAGTGCCGCCACAACGCAACGGGGGGACGGTCAACGGTTGCCCCGGCAATGGTGGCTTCCAGGCGCTGGCGTTTGGTCATGGTGATGGTCATTATTTCCTCTATTCAGGCCGGATCACATTTTACGTGCCTGACCAACGACAAAGGACCAACGACCAGATTTCGTCGTTCGTTATTCGTCGGCGGTCACAGCGTCAGTAAACCCGGCATTAAGTAGCCTACAATTTCAGTTCATCCTTCACCGTTTGATACAGCGTATCGGCCTTCAACTCGGCCAGGGTGTAACAGGGCGCGGCCAGTTCATTGGCCAGGTTTTGGGCCAGGCCGCGATCAAAACTGGCGTGTTCCATATTGATCACCACCGAGCGAATATTTTCTTCGGCAATCAGTTTGGCCGCCCGGTGGGCTTCTTCCTGGGCCGGGAGGTTAGACATAGATACGTTGCCCGCGCCGTCGGTGAGCAAAATCATCAACGGCATGATTTCGGGGTGCATGCGGGTTTGTTGGGTAAGCACGCGGTGGGCCAGCATTAGCCCGGCCGATAGGGGAGTTTTGCCGCCAACGGGCACGTCGGCCAGGGCGCGCTGGGCCAATTCCACGCTGGAGGTAGGCGGCAGCACCACCCGGGCCGACTCTTTTTGAAAGACCACCAGGCCCACCTGGTCGCGGCGCTGGTAGGCGTCTAACAACAGGCTCATGATGGCCCCTTTGGTGGCCTCCATACGCTCGGCGGCGGCCATGCTCCAACTGGCGTCTACCACAAAAAGGATCAGGTTGGCCGCGCGGCGAACGCGCACTTTATCGTGAATGTCCTGTTTTTCCACGGCCAGGGCGCGGTCGGTATGATCGCGGCTGATTTGGTAGGGGGCGGCGGCCCGCAGGGTGGCGTCAAAGGCTACGTCTTTGGGTTTTTTTTGGCCGACGGGCCGGGCCTGGATGTAGTGGCCCCGTTTGCGGTCGGTTTTGGTGTAGCTGCGCCGGCCCGCCGAAGAACGGGTCATTTTATCAAGCTGGGTTTGCAGCCGCCGGGGGGCAAAATCCTGGCCAATTTCCACCGGGTTTTTAGCCTGGCTTTGGTCCCCCGATGAGGGAGTGCTCTGGTCGGCTTGGGGCGGCGCGCCCATGGGCTGCGGCATGGGCGGCTGATCTGCGTCTACTTCTTCACCATCGTTTTTTTTTCCTCAAAGTCGCCGGACATCTCGCCGGTTTCCGTCATTTCCTCGGTTTGTTCGGTGGCTTCCTGGCGCACTTGTTGTAGGCGGTCGGCCAGTTCGCCAAATTGCATAGTGACGTCCTGGAACGGCTGCCGTTTGAGCCGGTGCGGCAGGGCCAATTCGGCGGCCACCAGGATGTCTTCCTGGGTGATTTTTTTGCGATTATTGAAGGCGGCGTGGGCCAGGGCGGTTTTGAGAATCACAATGTCGCCCCGGTGGCCGTCAACGTGCATTTCGGCCATCAATTCGGCAATGGTGTACAGATCGCGTTTGGTGTAGACCACCTGGGGCAAAAGCTCGCGGGCCTGGGTGATTTTTTTAGCCAGTTCCGCTTCTTTGGGCTCCCACTCTGCGTAAAATTTGTCGGCGTCCCGTTCAAAGTTGAGGGTATGTTCCAAAATTTGCATGCGGGCGTGAGGCTCGGCAATGCTCTGGATGTCCACACACAGGGCAAAACGATCCAACAATTGGGGCCGCAGGTCGCCCTCTTCCGGGTTCATGGTGCCCACAAAGATAAAGCGGGCCGGATGAGAAAAACTGATGCCTTCACGTTCCACCACGTTAACGCCCATAGCCGCAGAATCGAGCAGCAGGTCAACCACGTGGTCATCCAGCAAATTCACCTCGTCCACGTAAAGCAGGCCCCGATTGGCGGCGGCCAAAACGCCCGGTTCAAAATGCCGTTCGCCCTTTTTGATGGCCTGCTCGATGTCCAGAGTGCCCACCACCCGGTCTTCGGTGGCGCTGATGGGCAGGTCCACAAAACGGATACGGCGTTTGGTCACGGCCAGTTCTTCGCCGCGGTCCTGGCGTTCTTTGACCCAATCGGACCAGGTTTGGGGCGCGTTGGGGTCGTCGTTAAAGGGCGAGTCGACAAACACGTCAATTTCCGGCAGCAGCGCGGCCATGGCCCGGGCCGCCGTGGATTTGGCTGTGCCTCGCTCGCCGCGAATAAGGACGCCCCCAATTTGGGGGCTGATGGCGTTGAGGATCAGGGCCATTCTCATCCGATTCTGGCCCACAATTGCCGTGAAGGGAAAAATTGACCGCATTACTCTTCTTCTTTCTCTTTTTGCGCTTTGGCAATGATCTCACTGGCAATGTGGCTGGGCACTTCTTCGTAATGGGAAAGGCTCATGGTATAAATGCCGCGTCCTTGCGTAAACGAGCGTAGATCGGTAGCGTAACGCTGCACCTCGGCCAGGGGGGCCTGGGCGGTAATAACGGTGTACCCCCGCACCTGCTCCATGCCCGACATCCGGCCCCGCCGGGTGCTGAGGTCGCTGGTCACGTCGCCCGTGAACTCTTCCGGCACGGTAATGGTCAGGTCCATAATGGGTTCCAGCAATACCGGGCCGGATTGCAGCATGGCTTTTTTGAAGGCTTCACGCCCGGCAATCTGAAAGGCGATGTCTTTGGAGTCAACCGGATGTTCTTTGCCATCGTACACTACGGCGCGCACGTCCACCACCGGGTAACCGGCAATGGGACCTTGTTCCAGAACCTGCTTGATGCCTTTTTCAATGGACGGCAGGAAGGGTTGGGAGATAGCGCCGCCAAAGACTTCGCTTTTGTATTCAAAGCCGTCGCCGCGCGCCAGGGGTTCCACCCGCATGTGCACTTCGCCAAACTGGCCGGCGCCGCCGCTTTGTTTTTTGTGGCGATACATGTCGGCTCCGGTTTTGGTAACGGTTTCTCGCATAGGCACTTTGGGAATGGAAGTTTGCACATTCAGGCCAAAGCGAACTTTCATGCGCTTAACGGCAATGTTGACGTGCGTTTCACCCATACCCTCCAGCAGGGTTTGGCGGGTGGCGGTTTCGTAACGATGGTTCAGGGTGAGGTCTTCTTCGGTGATGCGGGTGAGGCTGGGGCCAAGTTTGGCCGAGTCGCTCTGGCTTTCTGGGGTGAGGGCTACGGCATACAGCGGGTTGGGATAGGCAATCATAGGCACGGTATAGGCTTTGGCCTTATCGCTCAACGTATCGCCGGTGAGGGTGGCGCTTAATTTTAGCACGGTGGCAATGTCGCCGGCCGCGGCTTCTTTGACTTCAATTTGTTCCTTGCCGCGCGGCATAGACAACCCGGCCATACGTTCCTCTTGTTCCGCCCGGCTATTGAACAGGCGGGCGTCGGCCTTGAGCGTGCCCGACCAGACCCGGAGAAAACTGACTTTGCCGTACTGGTCGTTGATGGTTTTAAAAACCTGCACAGCCAGCGGCCCGTTGGGGTCGCCGGTAAGGGTTTCTTCCGCGCCTTTGCCCGTGGTGGCCGTTATCTCTACAGCCGGGGCCGGGAAGATGGCCGGAATAGAGTTCATAAAATCCCGCACGCCAATGTTTTCGGTGGCCGAGCCGCAAAACACGGGCACTACGCTGCCGGCGGCCAGGCCGGCCTTGAGGCCCTGCATAATTTCAGGGGGGGAGAGGGTTTCTTCTTCAAAATATTTTTCCATCAGGGCGTCGTCGCCTTCGGCGGCAAATTCAACCAGTTCCATGCGGAATTCTTCAATTTCATCGGCCATCTCGGCGGGCGGATCGCCCGGTTTGGCCGCGCCCGTGTAGGCATTTTGGGTAATCAGGTCAACCACGCCGGTAAATTTATCGTTGCTGCGGATGGGCAGTTGCATGGGCACAAATTTGGCGTCAAAGGTTTGGCGCAGTTGGTCAATCACTTTCCGATAACTGGCGTTTTCCCGGTTCATTTTGTTGATAAAAATGGCCATGGGTTTGTGATTTTCCTCGGCCATTTGCCAGGAGAGCTGGGTGCCCACCTCTACGCCCGCCGAGCCGTCCAGCACCAGCGCCACGGTGTCGGCCACGTGGATGCCGCTGAGCATCTCGCCCTGGAAGTCGGTGTAACCGGGCGCATCCAGCACGTTGATTTTATGTCCTTCCCATTCACAGGGGATCACAGACAGGTTCAGCGACATAGTGCGGCTGATCTCTTCCTCGTCGTAGTCCGAGACGGTATTGCCTTCTTCCACTTTGCCCAGCCGGTTCACCGCGCCGGTATCAAACAGCATGGCTTCGGCCAGGGAGGTTTTGCCGCTGCCGCTATGCCCCAATAAAACGATGTTCCTGATTTTGTCTGTTGAATAACTGCCTGCCATTAAAGTCTCCTTAAAACGCGCCCAGGCGCGAGGTAATCTGTATAACTTGGGTATTCTAATGCAATCAGGGGGGATTGTCAAAAGGGTGAAATGGCGGGAATAGTTGAACAGCTAATTTTCCCTTTTTCGACTTCCATCCCTATTAATTTATGTTATAATCGGGGGTATTATGGAATATAAACCCTTGCTTATTACCGGCGGCAGCGGCTATTTAGGGCGACACTTATGCGCCAGGGCCGTTGCAGCTTTTGACGTTTACGCCACTTACCAGACCCAGCCTGATCAAATCAAAACAGGACGTCCTTTACGGCTGGCCTTGACCGATCGGGAGGCTGTGCTGCGCCTCATTGCCGGCCTGAAGCCCCAGGCCGTTATTCACACTGCCGCCCTCAATCCCGGCGGCGATGAGCAAGCGATGAGCCGGGTCAATGCGGCGGGGAGTCGCTACGTGGCCGAGGGAGCGGCGGCTGTAGGGGCGCGGCTGGTGCACATTTCCACGGATATAGTGCACGATGGCCGCCATGCCCCTTACGCCGACGATGCCCCGCCCGCCCCTTTGAACGCTTATGGCCGCTCCAAAGCTGCGGCCGAAGCGGCGGTGGCGGCGGTTGACCCCCGGGCCGTGATTGTGCGCACTTCCCTGATTTATAGCCTGACCGAAATGGATCGCAGTACAGCCGGCTTTGCCGAACGCTTGGCCCGCGGCCGGCCTTTGATCTTGTTCAACGACGTCATCCGCCAGCCGGTGTGGGTCGAGACCCTGGTTGAGGCGCTGCTGAAATTGGCGCGGATTGATTTTGGCGGCCCGCTGAATATTGTGGGCCGTCAAGCCCTGACCCGGGAGGAGTTTGGCCGCCGGATGCTGGCCTGGTGGCAGGTTGATCCCCGTGGTTTATTACAATCAGGCCCCGCCGCCGATATTTTCGAAACCATTCCCCTGGATTTACGGATGTCGGTTGGCCGGGCCGAGCAGTTGCTGCAAATGAGATTCCCGGGGGTGGATGAGGTTCTGAACAGGCAGGCAAACCGGCCCCCAAAAATTTAGAAATTTCAGAAAACTCGATGGATCAACGACTGTTGACGCAATTGCAGAGCAGTGACCCCAAAGAACGGCGTGAGGCGATCTTGGCTCTGGCGCGTTCAGGCGATGCCCAGGCGCTCCCCCTGCTCAAACATATTTACCAGAACGAGGCTAATCCGGCTCTGCGAGAGCTGGCCCGGAAGGCCGGACAGTACCTTTGGCAGCAACTCAACCATCAGAAACAAACCGCTTCCCTTCAGCCGCCAACCCAAATGGAACCCGTCCCCCTGGAGAGGAGTGAGGCCAGGGGGCAGCAGACCCCTGTTCAAGAAATGTCGCATAAAACCCAAGCCCAGGGGCGGCCGATCACGTGCATCATGCTTATCGTTGCCTTGATGTTGCTATTTGTGGCCGTAATATACTTTGTGCAGGCGGGCTATCTTGATCGTTACCGGGTGGCCATCCAAATATCCGAGTGGGGCGGGGGCAAAAGGACGGTTGACGGCACAGAGTACTATCTGGTTAAACCCTGGGGTTTTGCCCCGGCCGGCGGCTGGCCGGTAGTGGTGGGCCTGCACGGATACGGCGGCAACGGGAAGGACCTGCTTCCCCTGGCCGTTACCTTTTCCGGGGAAGGGATAATCTTTGTATCGCCAACCTTTGGCAATTATGAACCTATGCCAGGCGCAGGCCCCATTGAGCCGATGAAACGGATTCTGGAAGAGGTCAATCTGGCCTATCCGGTTGACCAGCGAGGGGCAATTCTGTTCGGCTTCTCTCAGGGTGGAACCTTTGCCTACCGCTTCTCTGTTTATCACCCGGAGTTGGTGGCGGGCGTGGTGACAGCAGGCGCACCCGATCTTGACGCCGGTGAGCCGGCCAGCCCCGATCTACCTTATGTATTTACCTGGGGGGAGCATGACGGCTTGCAGGATTTTGTTCTCCCCTCCACCGTGTATCCGCTCATGAGGCGCGGTTACAACGTGAATTATGCCGTGATAGAGGGGGCCGGACACGCGATAACCCCCTATGCCATTGAGCGGACTCTACAAATGGTCAACGCTCAAGAGTAAAAGATTTTGGATTTTTTCCGGGTAGAACCAGAACACTGTCCTGGCTCTACCCAAAAACATTATCCGAACAAACGATTATATCCAATATTTGCCCGCCCTTTTGCACTTTTTGAACTTCAACATATAATTGCTTATATCCGGTTACGGACCAAAAACCTGGGGGGGAAATCCGCGAAGTTGTTGTACCCTACCTATCCAGCCACTCATTAATAATCTGATCACCAACCAAAAAGGAATGGCGAACAAAAAAAATGGTCATTGGTCGTTCGTCGTTCATCATTGGTCGAGGAGATATTGATCATGCGCTTACTCACGTTTAAAAAAGAAACCGAACTCCGGTTGGGTGTCAAAACCCCGGCGGGGGTGGTGGATGTTAAAGCGGCTCTGGCTGCGTTGAGTCCGTTTGTTAGCGATGTCCCAATTCCCACCAGTATGGAAATCCTGCTGACCGGCGGTTCAGCCACCCAACAGAGCCTGGCCGATTTTGTGGACCAGGCAGTGGCCAAAAATCCCACCGCAACCTGGATTTTGGACGAGGCTTCGCTAGAATTTGGCCCCTGTATGCCCTATCCCGGCAAAATCATCTGCATTGGCCTGAATTACCGCCGCCACGCCGCCGAGTCCGGGCTGGCCGCGCCGGAATACCCGGTGCTTTTTTCTAAATTCAATAACACGCTGGCCGCGCATGGCGATTCGATCCCCTTGCCGGGCAATGCCGAGCAGTATGATTACGAGGTTGAGTTGGGCGTGGCCCTGGGCGCGCGAGCCAGGTACGTTAGCGAGGTTGAGGCTTTGGATTACGTATTTGGCTATTTCAGCGCCAACGATGTGAGCGTTAGAGATTTGCAAAAACGCACCTCGCAATGGCTGCTGGGCAAAACGCTGGATAAATTTGCCCCCATCGGCCCCTACCTGGTTACGGCCGATGAAATTGCTGACCCGCAGCGTCTACGGCTGCGCTCCTGGGTAAATGGTGAACCGCGGCAGGATTCCCATACGGCGGATATGATTTTTACGGTGGCCCAGTTGGTCAGCTATATTAGCCAATACATCCCCCTGGAACCGGGCGACCTGATTCTTACGGGCACGCCGGAAGGTGTAGCACTGGGCATGCAGCCGCCGGTGTGGCTCAAACCCGGTGATGAAGTGGCGGTTGAGGTAGAAGGGTTGGGTAAGTTGGCCAATGTGATGATTGCGGCATGAGCACCTGTGATGCGTCCCATTTTCCAATGTTTGCAAAATCTCAATTTCAACCAACCCCCCGTAAAGGAACCTCTTCCCCGATGACCGACAACCCGCTTATATTTTTGAGCATGACGGCTCTGGTAATCTGTTTGATTGGCTTTTCTAAAGGCGGCTTTGACAGCACCATGGGCGCCCTGGGCACGCCGCTGATGGCCCTGGTAATGCCCGCCGATCAGGCGGTTGGGCTTTTGTTGCCCATCCTGATGATTGCCGATGTTTTTGCCGTGGCCTCTCATTGGAAACGGTGGGACCGAAAACTGGTTACCTTGCTCATCCCCGGCGCCATTGTCGGGGTGATTATTGGCACATTGTTTATTGCCAATGTTTCTCCCACTATCTTGCGGCGAGGAATTGGCGTGATTGCGCTACTTTTTGCCGTTTATAAGTTTTTTGAGCAGTATATTTTTGGCTCAATCACCTACCAGGCCCGGAACTGGCATGGCCTGGCTGCCGGAACTGCGGCCGGGTTTTCCTCGGCCCTGGCCCATACGGGCGGCCCGCCCATCACCATCTATCTGCTCATGCAAAAGGTGACGCCCCGCGTTTTTGTGGCCACTTCGGCCCTCTTTTTTATGGTCTTAAATTGGCTCAAAGTGCCCACTTATTATTACGCTAATCTATTTGATTTTGAGTTGCTGGGGCAGGTGGTCTGGCTGTTGCCGTTGTTGCCCGTCAGTGTGTGGGTGGGCAAAGTTATCTCTACTAAAATCAATAAATTCATTTTTGATCGAATTATTCTTGTTTTTTTAGTTGCATCGGGCGTGTTACTCTTGGTACGTTAATCATGAAACCGCAATTTAGCCTTGAAGAATTTGAGCAATTGGTGGCGCAGGCGCTTGATGAATTGCCCAACTTCTTTAAAGAAAGATTGCAAAATGTAGAGGTGGTGGTAGCCGATTGGCCCACGGAAACCGAACTACAAGCGGTTGGCCTCAAACCGGGCCAACTTCTGTTTGGCCTGTATCAAGGCATCCCCTTAACCCGGCGCACCAGTCACTATGGCCTGGTTTTACCCGATAAAATCACCATTTATCGTATGCCTATTGAGCAGGTTTGCCGCACCCCCAAACAAATTATCCGCCAGGTGCAACGCACGGTAAAACACGAGTTAGCCCACCACTTTGGCCTTGACGACGACCGGCTGCGGGAATTGGGCGCTTATTAATGGCATTTGAAAACTTTGTTATTTTGGGTATCATTAATCCCGGCAAAAGTTAAAGAGGTAGATGTAATGCGTAGACGATTAGGTTCAATTATCAGAATAGATAAACCCAAAGACGACCCCGACCATGGTACGCATGGCTGGCAGGTGCGCTTGCCCATTGGCGTGCCCAGAAAGTACCATTCTAAACTGTTCACCGATAACGTTTATGGCAGTAAGGGCAAAGCCCTGGTTGCAGCCGAAGAGTATTTGGAAGAACAACTGCGGCTGTACCCTGAACGTTACAAAAGCGCCTGGGGCGAACCGCCTACCTTTATGAAAAGGCCGCCCAGTAATAACAAAAGCGGGCGGACAGGCGTGTATCGTTCTCACTCCTATCATGGTAAAACCGGCAAAAAGCAAGAATTTTGGGCGGCTTTTTGCCCGCTAGGCCCTTACGGCCGTCATTGGAACAAACGCTTTTATATTGTCACCCACGGCGAAGAGCAGGCCAGAGCTTTGGCTACCGAATTGAGGGAAATGTGGGAGGAAGCCGCCGAACAGGGTGAAGAGGCCGTGCGGCGTTTGTTTGATGAATATTTTGACGATATGCTCTAAACCCTTAGTGGCAAAGGGGCCTTGAAACAATGTCCCGGCAAAAAGGCAAAGTTGTTTTTTCAACTAAAATCGGCGACCGGCGGAAACAGCCCCCGGCTTCAAACTATCCGCGCGCTTCCCTGGCCCCGGCCCAACAGAACTTGAAGATCATGCGCGATAAAAAGGGGCGCAAGGGCAAAATGGTCACGGTTATTTCCGGTTTTACCTTAACCGAGACCGATCTCAAAGAGCTGGCCAAAACCTTAAAAACGTTTTGCGGGTCAGGCGGCACCATAAAAAGTAGCAACAACGGCGGCGTCATCGAGGTGCAGGGCGACCACCGGGAGAAAATTGCGGAGAAATTACAAGCATTGGGGTACAAAGTAAAGCTGGCGGGAGGGTAAGTCTGTTAGGGTGTGTGCCAAAATTTTGGCGGTAGGGGCAGGACATTGTCCTGTCCCTACCCTATTAAAATTGGGATAAACCCGGTCTGTTAACCGGGCAATAGGCATAAAGTACATCCCCCGGTAGGTATTAAGTACACTACCCGGATTGCCGCCGGGCAGGTAAAATAGGTGTACTTTATGACCCACTTGGCTCGCATCATTTCTTCCTTTACTGCAATATGGTTACTGGCCGGTATTGGTTGGGGGGTAACGTTTTTAACCATTACCCCGGTTTATGCCGCTGTGCCCGCCCAAAATAATCCGGCTCCCACCGCCGCGACTATCTGGGGTCAAAGCATCACCTTCACCTTGCTCATTACGCCCACCAACGGCGTCACTATCACCAACCCCCGGCCTACTTTTGCCTGGGCCGACGCCGTTACCGATGATCCCGGCGGCATCATCAGTTATACACTTTTGCTTACCGGTAGCCAGGCTTATACCGCCCCTATTACTACTACCGCCTCAATCTACACGCCCACTTATGCTTTGCCTAACGGCGTTTATACCTGGACCGTGCAGGCGCATGATGCGATCAGCGCGAGCGGTTACGTGACTCCGCCGGCCACCTTCACCTTAGCCGCGCCACAGGTATTTCTGCCCATTGTATTCAAATCGCCCCAGTCGGAATGTCCCCTGACCTCTACCGCCACCTTTAACCTTATTCCCATTGAGGGGGCGCCGGCAGACCATCCTGACGTTCTGCATGGCGACTTGAATCTGGCCCTGCGGGGATATGCTCCGGTCAACGAATACCTGGGCCTGGTTGATTACGCCGGCGGCTCTGACCCCTATGCGCCTCAACTGGCCGGTCTTTTTGACCCGCATCGGGTGCCCGGTATCAACGCCGTTTACCAGATTAACCAATGGATTTGGGGTTGTGGCGAGCATGGCTGTCGTGGCCCGGCCATTACTGCTCCCGGCGTTACCCTGGCCGGTTTTACCACCACCGCCGGCGAAACGGTCTACCTTCCCGAACGCGACCCTGAAATTTATGGCGGTGATTACAAAGCAATGGTGCTATATGCGGCAGAAAAACGTATCACTCTGGGTTACACCCGCCAGGATACAGTAGCGGCCGGTTATGCCGTGCATATTGAAGACGTGTGCGTGGACCCCAACCTGCTGGCCCTCTACCGCGCCCAAAACGACGCCGCAGGCAATCGCGTGACCGGCTATCTGCCGGCCCTGCGCAACAGCCAGGCCCTGGGCACAGCCCCTGGTTCCGAAATCAAAGTGGCCGTCAGGGATAGAGGCACTTTTATGGACCCCCGTTCGCGCAAGGATTGGTGGCAGGGATACTAATTCATTTGAAGCGTGGTTTGGCTCAATGAAATTGACGCCGCAGATTTTGCTCAATGCTTACAGTCAGGGCATCTTTCCTATGACGGGCGAAGACGGCGCAGTTTACTGGTACGACCCCGATCCCCGCGCCATCTTACCCCTGGACAAATTCCACGTTCCCCGTTCTCTGGCCCGGCGCATGCGCCGGGGTGATTTTGAAGTGCGGGTTGACACTGCCTTTACCCCGGTGATGAGGGCCTGCGCCGAACCTGTGCCGGGCCATCCCGACCGGGAAAAAACATGGATCAGCGCCGAGTTCATTGAAGTATATTCAGAGTTGCACCGGCTGGGTTATGCCCACAGCGTTGAAACCTGGATAAAGAACGAACTGGCCGGTGGCCTCTATGGGGTTAGTGTGCGGGGTTTGTTTGCGGGCGAGAGTATGTTCAGCCGGATCACCGATAGCAGCAAAATCGCCCTGGTGCATCTGGTGCAACGGTTACGCCAGGGTGGCTTTTGTTTGCTCGACGTGCAATTTATGACCCCTCATTTGCGGCGGTTTGGGGCCATTGAGATTTTGCGGGTAGAATACAAAGTCCGGCTGGCCCACGCTTTAACGGTGGATGCCCAATTTTAACGAAGCGGCCCAAAGTTGATTAAGCACCTAATCTCGCGGCACTTCATGGTGCTCTCGGCAGCGAGCCTCGTACACTTCACTGGCGCCTACCATAATCACCGGGTCGTTATAATGCGCCGGACGGCCATCAATTAACCGTTGGGTGCGGCTGGCCGGCGCGCCGCAGGTCATACAAATGGCCTGGAGTTTGTCTACCATTTCGGCCTGAGCCATGAGTAGCGGTAGGGGGCCAAACGGTTCACCTCGAAAATCCAGGTCTAGCCCGGCCAGGATGACCCGCCGGCCCTGGTTGGCTAATTTTTCACACAGTTCGGCAATGGTCCAATCAAAAAATTGCACTTCATCTATCGCTACCACGTCGGTATCTTCGTCTAGCCGGGCCGCAATTTCGGCGGCATTTTGCACTACGGTGGCCTCGTAATACCGGCCGCTGTGCGAACTTACTTTTTGGGACTCGTAACGATTATCCAGGGCGGGTTTAAAAACCTGTACCTTTTGTTTGGCAATTTCAGCCCGCACCAGCCGCCGGATTAATTCCTCTGTTTTTCCGCTGAACATGCTGCCGCAGATAACCTCAATCCAGCCGCCGTCGTAACGATGATACATTGTTTCTCCTAACCCGGCTGAAGTCGCTTTGCTTCTAAGCCGGAAGCAAAAAGAAAGTTCTGCCGGAAATTCTTGTCTAAAAAATAAGGCTCATGTTAAGAACAAGTGCGAGTAACTAAAAGAGAAATGAAGGAGGGGTTGATTCGCTTCAAATTGATGCCAAACTCACACAT
>JAFGDY010000281.1 GCA_016931895.1 Anaerolineae bacterium | reverse complement strand
GCAACGCGGCCAGGCGGCTCTCTTTGACCTCGCCCCCACCCCCCCCCCACCCAACGCCCCTGCCCAACTCGACCTGCCCACCGTGCAAGCCGCCCTGGCTCCCCTTTTAACAGACGCCAACCTCACCAAGTACATGCACAACGCTAAATTTGATATGACCGTGTTGCAACAACATGGCCTGGCCGTGCAGCCGCCCATTTTTGACACAATGATTGCTTCCTGGTTAGGCCACAATGCTCCCGGCGCCCGGCACGGTTTGAAGGATTTGGCCAGAGAAAAACTCAACATCCAGATGACCGAGATCAAAGAACTTATTGGCAGCGGCAAAAAACAGTTGACCATGGACCAAATCCCGGTTGAAAAAGTGACCCCTTACGCCGCCGCCGACGTTGATCTGACCCTGCGTTTGGCCGGCCTGGTGGAAAAACCGTTGCGCGATGACGGCCAACTGTGGCAAATTTTTCAGGAACTTGAGTTACCCCTCATTTACGTATTAAAGGATATGGAACTGGCCGGCATCAAACTGGATACCGACGCTCTGCGCCAGATGTCGGGGCAGATGAGCAACCGTTTAGCCGAATTGGAGCAGGATATTCATCAAGCTGCCGGGCTGGAGTTTAATATCAACTCAACCCAGCAACTCTCGGATGTATTATTCGGCAAACTGGGTTTGCCCACCGAAGGGCTAAAAACAACCAAAAGCGGCCACTACTCCACCGCCGCCGGAGTGCTGGAAAGTTTGCAGGGCCAACATGAAATCATTGATTACATTTTGGAACAACGCACCCTGGCTAAACTCATCAGCACCTATATTAACGCCCTGCCGGCCCTGGTCAATCCGCGCACCGGCCGGGTCCACACCAATTACAATCAAATCGGCATTTCCACAGGCCGCCTATCCAGCAGCGACCCCAACCTGCAAAACATCCCCATCCGCACCGAGCAGGGCCGCGAAATCCGGCGGGCCTTTGTGGCCGAGCCGGGCCATCGCCTGATTGCCGCCGACTACTCCCAGGTGGAGCTGCGCATCCTGGCCCACATTGCCCAAGACACCGGCTTGCAGCAAGCGTTTGCCCATGATGAAGACATCCACGCGGCCACGGCGGCGGCGGTGTTGAACATCCCCATTGAGCAGGTTGACAAATACCAACGCCGCGTTGCCAAAACGGTCAATTTTGGCCTCATTTACGGCCAGTCGGCCTTTGGCCTGGCCCAGGGGACCGGCATGAGCCGCGACGAGGCCCGCGACTTCATCAACACCTATTTTGAAAAATACCCCGGCATTAAACGCTACATTGACGAAACCAAAACATTGGCCGCTCAACAGGGTTATGTAGCCACCCTGTTAGGCCGCCGCCGTGATTTCTCTTACCTGGCCGGGATGAAAGGCCCCCAGCGCGCCGCCGCCGAACGGGAAGCCGTCAACATGCCCATCCAGGGCACCGCCGCCGATATAATGAAGCAGGCCATGATCACCCTTCATGCCGAATTGAAAAAACAAAAACTGCAAAGCCGCCTTCTGCTGCAAGTACACGACGAACTGGTGCTGGAAGCGCCCCAGGCCGAAGTGGAGCCGGTGGTCAAGTTGACCCGCCGGGTGATGTCAAAAGCGTTTGCCCTGCGCGTGCCGCTCAAGGTAGATGTAGAGGTAGGGCAAAATTGGTTAGAAATGGAGCGAACCAAATGATTATTGTGGCCAGCCAAAATGGCCGGGTGGGGATGAAAGCAGCCATGGCCAAGCTCAAGGCCGGCGGCTCGGCTCTTGATGCTATTGAGGCCGGCATCCGGCTGGTGGAGGCCAATCCCGATGACCATACGGTGGGCTACAGCGGCTATCCCAATTTGCTGGGAGAGGTAGAATTGGATGCCAGCATTATGGATGGCCGCACCCTGGCCGCCGGAGCGGTTGGCTCCGTTCGGGGTTACAAACACCCCATATCCATTGCCCGGCAAGTGATGGAGCGCCTGCCCCACGTTTTTTTGGTGGGCGCCGGGGCCGAACGTTTTGCGGCGGAGGTGGGCCTGGCCCAAGAAGATTTACTGACCGAGGCCGCGCGCCAGGTGTGGGCGGAACGTCTCCGGGCCACTATGCCTGAGACAACTTTTGAGCAATTGGCCGGCCAACCGGACTTGACCAAATGGGTCAAAACGGCCACCAGAGACCCCGAACTGGTAGGCAGCACGGTCAACTTCATCGCCCAAGACGCGCAGGGCAATATTTGCGCCGGAGTCAGCACCAGCGGCATGGCCTGGAAGTATCCGGGGCGGGTGGGCGACTCGCCCGTAATTGGGGCCGGTATTTACGCGGACAGCCGTTATGGGGCCGCCACCTGCACCGGCATGGGCGAGATGGCCTTGCGGGCGGGCACAGCCCGGAGCGTGGTGTTGTATCTGCAAATGGGCCTAACATTGGCCGAAGCCGGCCAACGGGCGATGGAGGATTTGGGGAATCTGGGCGGGCCGGACCTGGGCCGGATGAACTTGATTGCCCTCAACCCGGCCGGGCGGCACAACGGGTTCAGCAACGCCGCCGGCAAAACCTACATCTACATGACCGACGAAATGGCAGAGCCGGCAGAAGTTTTGCGCAGTTACGTTCCCACCAGGTAAGTTTGATAAGGCGGAGAGCCTGGCAGGGCAATTACTCAGGCATGTCATTTCGAGGCCGTAGGCCGAGAAATCTCCATGCGGCACTGCTTTGCTTCGTTTTTGGTATACTACATGGAGATTCTTCGCTCGTTCCTCGCTCAGAGCAACATGACCTGAATAATTACAAATGTTCTTACAAATTTGGAGGAAAATATGCCTGATTTACGTCAAAGATTATCCGAGCCGGGCGTGGTGATGATGGACGGGGCCACCGGCACCCAACTGCAAAAAATGGGCCTGCCGGTGGGACACTCCGGCGAGCTGTGGAATCTGCAAAACCCTGAAGCGGTCAAAAAACATTACCGGGCCTACCTTGAGGCTGGTGCCGAGGCTATTTTGACCAACACCTTTAGCGGCAATCGCCCCCTCCTTGAAAAGCACGGCAGCGGCGACCAGACCCACGCTATCAATCTGGCGGCAGCCAAACTGGCCCGCGAAGTGGTCGGAGAGCAGGCCCTGGTGTTAGGCTCTATGGGGCCGACGGGTTTGATGATGGCCCCCATAGGCCCGCTCACTTACGCCCAGGCCGTAGAGCATTTTGCCGAGCAAGCCGCGGCCCTGGCCGAAGGCGGCGTGGACGGCATCCACATTGAAACCATGAGCGACTTGAACGAAGCCAAAGCCGCCATCGAGGGCGCGCGCCAGGTGACCCAGTTGCCCCTGACCACTACCATGAGTTTTGACACCCGGGGCCGCACCATGATGGGCGTCCGCCCGGAAGAGGCGGCAAAAACGTTGTGGGCGCTGGAGGTGCTGGCCGTGGGGGTCAATTGTGGCCGCACCCTGGCCGAAAATCTACAGGCAATTACGGCCATGCGCCAGGCGCTGCCCGAAGCCGTTCTGATTGCCAAACCCAATGCCGGCCTGCCCCGCATAGAAGGCGGCACGGAGATTGTTTACGACGTGACCCCGGAGACAATGGCCGAGTATGCTTTGAAGTTTGTTGAACAGGGAGTCAAAATGTTGGGCGGCTGCTGCGGCAGCACCCCTGAGCACATTGCGGCCATGAAAGCAGCCCTCAAAGATTAAGTCTCAGTAGATCCAAATTTGGGCTGGTAGGCCGCACTTTAGTGCGTTTTTTTAGGCATTAAAATGCCCACTCCAAACAACATTTTGGATCTACTGAGTCTATTTTTAAGGTTGGGGAACATAAAAAGCGTGACCGTCGTGATCACGCTTTTGTTTTGGTCAAACCCATTTTTTAATGGTTGGCCAGAGTAATCAACCTCCCGCATAGCGGGAGGCATTAGGAAGCCCCCCAGAGGGGGGCAACTGGGATAGGAAAGCCCCGTTGGGGCT
>JAFGDY010000280.1 GCA_016931895.1 Anaerolineae bacterium | reverse complement strand
GGTTTGCCTGGCCTTTGCCCAGGTTGACGAGTTGATTGACTTTATCAAAAATAATTCAAAAGTGTAAAAATAATTTTCTGTTTTAAGGAGTCAAAATGAGCTTACGACAATTTCCCGCAGGTTTTCTGTGGGGCGCAGCCACCGCAGCCTATCAAATTGAAGGGGCCTGGAACGAGGACGGCAAAGGCGAAAGCATTTGGGACCGTTTCTGCCACAGCCCCTACCGCATTGCCAACGGCGACACCGGCGATGTGGCCTGCGACCATTACCACCGCATGCCGGAAGATGTGGCCCTGATGAAGGAATTGGGCCTGCAAACCTATCGTTTCTCCATTTCCTGGCCGAGGGTGCTGCCACAAGGCAAGGGGCAGGTCAATCAAAAAGGCCTGGCTTTTTACGACCGGCTGGTTGACAAACTGCTTGAGGTAGGGATTGCGCCTAACGCCACCCTCAATCACTGGGACTTTCCCCAAGCGTTGCAGGATGAAGGTGGCTGGCCCAACCGCGATAGTGCCGACTGGTTTGCCGATTACGCCCGCCTGATGTTCGACACCCTGGGCGACCGGGTGAGGCTGTGGGCCACCCACAACGAGCCGTTTGTGGTGGCCTTTATGGGTTATGCCTTTGGCGATTTTGCGCCCGGTTTGGCCGATGTTTCTCAGGCTTTTCAGACAGCCCATCACTTACTCCTGTCGCACGGTCGGGCGGTGCAGGTTTTTAGAGAGGGAGGCTATCAGGGTGAAATTGGCATTGTCTTGGATTTGCAGCATCGCCAACCGGCCAGCGATAGTGAAGCCGATCGGGCAGCCTGCCAACGGGCTTATGAGAGTTCCCAGGCCCTGTTCCTTGATCCCTTGTTCAAAGGGCGTTACCCGAAAATGTTATTTGAGTGGATTGGCCCGCATGCCCCCCGTATTCAGCAGGGCGACCTGGCCTTGATCAGCCAGCCCCTTGACTTTTTGGGCGTCAACCACTATATGACCTTTGCCGTTCGTTTTGCTCACCGGGGCGGCATGGCCAAAACGGCGATGGATTTTGTTTCCGCCCCTACCTGGGGTAAAACCCAGCTAGGCTGGGGCATCAACCCCCCTGGCCTCACAGCCACCCTGTTGAACCTTAAAGATAACTATGGCAACCCCAAACTGTTCATCACCGAAAATGGCTGCGCCCTGGCCGGAACCCCCGCTGAGAACGGCTTTGAGGCGGATTGGGGCCGTATCAACTATCTGCGGGCGCATTTGCTGGCCGCGCACCAGGCTATCCAGGCCGGCGTTAACCTGCGCGGCTATTACGTGTGGAGCCTGATGGACAACTTTGAATGGGCCAGCGGCTACGAACCGCGCTTTGGCATTGTTCGGGTGAATTATGAAACCGGCCGGCGTTTCCCCAAGCAGAGCGCCCACTGGTACAGCCAGGTGATTGCCCAGAATGGGGTAGAGGAGTAGTTTACTGGGCCAACATCATCAAAGCCAGGGTGACGGTGCGGCCGGTTTGGCCTAGCCGGAGCAGATCAATTTCGTCATCATAGGGGAGGGGTAAGTTTTCTGTAGCGGCTTTTTCCCATGAAATGAGCATCGCCGGTATCCCTTTCCGGCGGAATGATTCATGGTCGCTGGGGGGGGCTGATTTGGGAAAACTGTTCAGGCGGGCCTCAACCTGGCGGGCGGCGGCTTCCACGGTAAAACGCAGCATCACCTCTTCTTTGTCGCCGTGCGCTTGCAGCCGGAATCCTCGCCCACCACCCACCGCCTCCAATTGGAACATGGCCACGGTATCGGTTAGCGGGAGGGTAGGCTGGGCGACGTAATAGCGCGAGCCGGCCTGGTCCAATTCCTGGCTGCCCCAGGCCGCAAAGAGCACCGTGCGGGCGGGACGATAGTTTTTCTCTTGCCATAAGCGAGCAATCTCTAACAAAACGCCCACCGCTGCCGCATCCTCGTTGGCTCCGGTGTAGGCCAAGCCCGGCAGGTCAATACATTCTCCGGTAGCCAGGCAGACCCGCTCGTCGGGGTCGTCGCCCACGTGGTCGTAGTGCGCGCCCAGGATGATGACTTCGTCCTGTAGCGCGAGATCGCTGCCGGGAAGCAGCCCCAACACATTGGCCGAGGTTAGCGTTTGGGTTTGTAAGGGCACTTCCAACAATACCCGTAGCGCCAACGGCATCACGGGGGGAGACGTGTTGAGGTCGGTCACCGAATGACCGGCCGTTTCAATCAGACGTTTGAAAGCGGCGGGGGTCAATTCAACCACCGGGATCGTCTTTTCCGGCGTATCGCTCTCAGGCGTTACCAGTTTTTTGGGCCACAACTCCTTTTCTTGCCGGGTCCCCACCAGAATCAGCCCCCCGGCATCGTGGGCTATTGCTGCCGCAATCTCTTCCGCCAGCGGGCCGGTGAGGGTGCGCAGCGCCACCTTACCGGCCAAACGGATTGGGCCATAATCCTGGCCCCGGATCCAGACAACATCTGCTTCCACCCGGCCCCCGCCAGCGGCCTCATCCTGAATCACAACAAAATCCTGCCGATGCCCCAACGCCGCCACCGGCTGCCCGGCCTGATTTAGCGCCCATAACCGCGGCACCGAGGTCAAGACCGAGTAGGTGATGGGGAATGGCTGGAGGAAACTGCCGTCGGCGCCGGCCGGCGTGAGGCCGTAAGTTGCAAATTGTTTGGCAATATAAGTTGCTGCCGCTGCCTCTCCCGCCGAGCCGGGAGCCCGACCGGCATACTCCGGCCTGGTCAAGGCAGTGAGGTGAGTTTCAACGGCGGCAACTGCAAACTGTTGGGCCAAATCCACCCACTCCGGCCCAACGTGCCCCTGCCCCACCGAGTCGCGCCATACGTTTTCAAATTCGGCCAGGCTCAAACCATAAACTGCCGGGAAAGCTGAGGCCAGGGTTTTGCCCTGCTGCAACCGGCGCAATAAGGCCGGCAGCCTGGTTTGGCCGTAGGTTTCAACCAGGTAGCGGGCCATGTCCCAACTCTGGGCGTAAATAGGCTCGACTTCTTGTTGGGAGAGACCGGTTATGGTCGGCGGCTCAGCCACGGTAAAAAGTTGGTTTTTGAGATTTGTTCTGATGACCAGCGGCCCGTTTTGGATGGTAATATCCCTGGCATCGGCGCGATTTATCCGGCCCGATTCGTAAATCGCCAGACCCTCGCGGAGCCAATCAAACTGATTGCTGGCCGGGGACAACAGAGCGCGGGTCAGCTCGCGGGCCAACACCCGGCGATAGTCTCCGGCGTTGGCCGAGTTGACCAGCAATTTGATGGATTGTCCGGGAGCGGTCCAGGTGTCCGACCACATCGGCCCGGAAAAAGCGAGGGAGGCGTAAAAGGCGGTGGGGTCAGCGTAAAGTTTTAGGGTTAAGGGTTCATGCGTCTCAATTTGCAAGTCAGCGATAATTTGCGCGTAGACCGACTCGGCCTCGGCCAGTAAAGCTTGCGCCAGTTGGGCTTGTTCCGCCGGGTAATGGATGATGAGGTGCTCGGTGGTTATTGTTTCAAACAGCGGGCCGGCCCACCGGTAACCGGCATCTGCGCGGGTCAATTTGATCGGCAGCGAGATGGACGAATCGGTGTGATTGCTGGCCAGTTTGTACTTCATCTTGATCTGGACCCATAGCCCGCCATCATCGAGCAGGGCCATCGGTTGTCCTGATATTTCAAAATACTCAACCGAGCGAGTATTCATCTCGTTGAACCAGGAGCGTTCTTCGGCCATAAAGGTAGGATCGGCCGGATCAACCGTTTGCAAAAAGGCACCTTCATCGCCGGCCAACATTGCTTGTTGGCGCGCGGTCAGCAGCGCGTTCATCTGTTCTTGAATTTCTTGCAACCGATTCTGCCAGGTTACTCGCCACATGGCCTCAAACCCGGCGGCGTTGACCCCCAGCAGTTGGGTCAATGCCTCGTCCAGGGTTGTGCCCTGGCCCAATGCCCCCACCAATTGACCGATACCGTCCCAGCCAGCCTGTTCGCGCAGGTACTCGACCGCGGCCCAAGATAACGAGTCGGGCGCCAGCGGCGCAGCGTGTCCTCCCCCAGGCGCGGCGACCAGAGCCTCGTACAGCATGGGCAGATAGGCCTCCTGGGCGGCCAGGGGATTGGTTTGGGCGTGGTAGGCCATCGGTAAACCCTGCCAGAGCCACGGGGCTGCGGCCTCCGGTACACCGGCCTCCACCAACGCCAACTGGACCAGCGTATCGGTAAAACGCTGCGTTTGGCTTAGTTCCGGCGTCAGCACCAGTTTGAGCACAGGGTCTTGCCCTGGCCGGTGGTCAATAAAGCTGCCGGTATTGGCCGGCAGGGTCAAACTGGTATCGGCGCGCAACGCTTGATGATTGGGATAGAGCACCAGGCTGGCCTGGCTCTGGGGAGGTAAATCCAGCTGCGCGGCGATGGGGGCATACTGCTGTTTGGCCAGTTGGCTCAATTCCAGCGCTTCTACTGTGGACTCAGGCGGAGAGGCTACGGCCAATCCATCGTGGGGTTTCTGCCAGACCAGGGCGGGGCCGTCCCAACGCCAGCCGCCATTTTGATGGACAAAACGAACGGGCAAGCTGGCCGCTTGGTCGGCCGGTCTGAGCTTTTCGGTATAGGTTAACTTCAGTTGTACGGTAGCGGTTGCTACTCGACCGACCACGCGCAGGCTGCTTGCTTCCAACTCGAGCTGCGGCCAGGTCAACTTTTGCACGTCAGTAAACCAGGCTGTGTCGGATGCTTGGCGGGCTGAAGTGCCGGATTGTAAAAAGGCGGCCAAATCTCCCTCATTCACCGCTTTTTGCCGGGCCTCAAGCAGGTCAAAAATAGCCGGTTCTCCTTCTACCAGGGCCAACAGGGTCAGGTTGGTCAGCCGACCAATGGCGGCCATTTTGTCCGGCTCAATGATGGCCGGGGTATCGAGAGGACGGTGGTAGTGAGCCGTGGCCGGAGTTTCCTTCGGGCCGGTCCAGATCAGTAAATTGGCCGGAACGCCTGCTTCCATAAAAGGCGCGTGATCGCTGCCGCCGGCCCGGGTGAGAGTGGTCGAGATGCCCAGGGCACCGGCAATAGTCTTTATCTTTTGGGTATACTGGTTGTTTGGCCCGTCAAGATACAAAATGTCTTCGCCCGCTCCCACCATATCAAGCTGGAGCATGGCTATCGTCGTTGTGGTTGTCAGCGGATATTGGGGATGCGCCACATAGTAACGCGAACCATCCAGCCCAATTTCCTCGGCATCCCAGGCGGCAAAAAGAACGGTGCGCCGGGGGACGTACCCCTGCGCGTGCCAGGCGCGGGCCGTTTCCAGCAGCACGGCCACACCGGAAGCGTTGTCGTTGGCGCCGGGCCAAACTGTGCCGTCGGGGTCTTCACCCACGTGGTCGTAGTGCGCGCCCAAGATTACCAGTTCGCCGGCGTATTCAGGATCGCGGCCAGGCAACACCCCCAGCACGTTGCGTCCCTGGGCAGTTTCATCGGTGGAAAGCGGTACTGCTAGCCGAACGGTGGTGGACAGCGGAAAAGGGTTCAGGGCGATAGTCAGGTCGTCCAGGGTGAAACCGGCGCCGGATAGCAGGTCCTCGGCTACGTCGGCGGAGATGCGGAGGGTGGGGATGGGTTGCGACACCCAGACTTCGCGGTTGGGCGCAATCCGGTCAAAGGGAGAGGTCTCTTCGAGGGGGTCAGATAGAAGCAGGAGACCGGCTGCGCCGTGTTCCAGGGCATTGCGGCCCACGTCTTGTTCTCGCTTGCGCCACAGACGGTCCCAACAGAGCACCACTTTGTCTACCACGTTGGCGTAGTCGAAATCATTATGGGCGCAGTTGTTGGCCCATATCACCGGTCCTTCGGCCTGGCCGCCGCCCATGTAGCGCGTTACCAGGGGGGAAAAGTCTTGCCGCAAATGATAAGTGTGTTCAGCACCAATCGGATCGGTTATGGTGAGCCAGGGCATAGCGGCCAATTGGGTATAAACAAGGGGAAAAGACTGGAAAAACGTGCCGTCAAGGCCCGCCGGGCGCAGCCCATATTCGGCAAAACGTTGGGCCAGGTACTCGCCTGCCGCCCGCCCACCGGGCGAACCGGCCAGGCGACCCAGGTAAGGTGGCCCGGTCAGCGTTTCAATTTCGGCCAGGGCCAGCTCTTCGTCAAAGGCCAGGGCCAATTCCCAGAGGTCGGCCCGGGCTGCGGCGGGTTGTGGCTGGCGGACAACCGGCTCAACAGCCGGGGTGGAAATAGGCGTGGGAGTGGCCGTTGGGCGGGGGGTGGGGATGGCCAGCGTGGCAGTGGGGCCAACCAGTCCGCCGGAAACTTCAGATTGTTCTTCTTGCGGCAGCGCCCGCCAGCCTTGCCACAGGATAAAGCCCAGGCAAAGGGTGATCGCGCCGGTTACCAGGGCCACGCTGCGACGAGAAGGCACGGCCTCTTGGCCTGCCACATCCACCCGCATCGGTTGCAATTGACCATAGGTGAGGGAGCGCCAGGCCCACTCCGCCGGGCCAAAACGATACCGCTCCAGCCACCAGGCGCTAAAGCGGATCTGAAAGGTGTAGAGCAATACGGTCAGAATCAGGTCGGCCGTAGGCGTGAGTTCACCGTGGATGCCCAGGCCGTAGCCGTAGAAAATGGTGGTCAAGACCAGGGAGTGCATTAAGTAATTGGTCAGGGCCATGCGGCCCAGCGGAGCCAAAAAGTGCAGGCGTTGGCGCCAACTTTCTTTTTGATACAGCAAGGTAATGGCCGTGATGTAGAAAAAACATAAGGTTGGCGCGGCGAAGGTGCGGATACCTCGCCGGGACAGGGCGATAAAATTTTCGGCAACGGTGTCGGGATTGATGATGAAAAAGACATACAGGCCGTTCAAGAGCACGCCCAGAACGAGCGTCCCCCACATCAAGCGGCGAATGAAGGGCAAATGCTCCGGCAGGTTTTGAAAAAATTTGCGTTTGCCGGCGTACAGGCCAAACAAAAACATCACAAAAACGTTGCCAAAAGCAAACATAATAACCATGTACATGGCCATAACTTCCCAAAAACGCAACGCCGTTACCTGGAAATACGTGCCGGTGGTGTAAAGGTGCTGGCCGCTCCCAATAGTTTGCCGCAGGCTTTCCGTGGCCCGGCTAAAGGCTTCAGTGTAAGCCGTGCTTATCCCGGGCAAGCTGATGAGGAGGGGATGGAGCAGGGTAACAAACGCGGCCAAGAGAATGACTTTAGGGGAAAATTTACGAAATAGGAGCAGCAAGAAGCCGCAGCAGGCGTAAAGGAAAAGGATATCGCCCGTCCATAAAAACGTAGCGTGGGCCATGCCAATCAGCAACAGCACCAACAGGCGGCGGACGTAAACCGGGATGAATTTTACGCCGCGTTCTTCGGCCCGCAGCATTTGCATGGCCATGCCCAGGCCAAATAGAAAGGAGAAGATAGAGTAAAACTTGGCCTCGATGAAAAAATGGGCCAGCCAATTGATCCACTCGTCCAGTTTGGACCAGTTTTCCATGTTTTCAAAAGAGCCGCTGTACCCGCTCATATTCATCGCCAAAACGCCAAACAGGGCAAAGCCGCGAATGACGTCAATGACTTCGATGCGGGACTGCGGCTTAACGGGGGTTGCTTTGGAGGTTGTTGTTATCTTCATGGATTTTTCTAAATTTGGCTTTCAATGTTACGCTTCAGGCCATATTACATTCTAACATTCTTGACCAAGGACCAAAGACCAGATTTCGTCATTCGTCGGTGAGGAGTAACAAGTTTTATTAATATTCCGGCAGGCGGACGGCATTGGTCAAGGCCAGGATAATGGTTTGACCGGCGTTGCTCAATTTCTCTGGCTCAATTCGTTCAATTACGTCACGTTGGGGGATCACGCTTGAGCCAGCCCAACTGATCAGGGCGGCCTGGGATTGCTGCTGCACAAAGGTTTGATAGGGATGGTACATGCTGCCGCCCCGTTGCAGGGTCAAGCCTACCTGGGCGGCACTCTCGGCCAATAGATTGTCCAACTGTTCAGAATTCGTCTCGATGAGGAGATCGTCTCCGCCAGCGCCCAGGTTGTTGAGTTGGAAAATGGCGGTGGGGTGGAGCAAGGACACCCCGCCGAGATAGCCGTTGAAATAGGCTTCGGCCCCTGACTGCTCCAACTCACCGCCCACCCAGGCGGCAAAGAGAACGCCTCGCCGGGGGGTCAGACCTTGTTCGCGCCACAGCCGAGCGATTTCTAGCATAATCGCCACCCCGGAAGCGTTGTCGTTGGCTGCCGGATAAAGCATACCATTAGGCTCTTGCCCCAGACTATCGTAATGGGCTGCCACCACAATCAACTGGTCGTCCAGAGCAACGTCGCCGCCGGCCAGGTAGCCCAAAACGTTGACCAATTCTATCCCTTGGGGTTCGGTCAGAGCCAGGGACATCTGCACCCGGCTCTCCACCTCGCGGACCAGCCACGGTTCCTCTCGCCCGGCGGGCCAATGGCTTACTTGGCCGCGCAAGGTGTCCAGGTCAATCCCGGCCGGGGCCAGCAAGGCTTCGGCCACGGCCGGACGGATGCGAAAGATGGGCAGGGTGGGCCGGCGCACATAGTCGCCGTCGGCCAACTGCACCTGGGAGTGCACGGCTTCCGGGTTGTCGCTGGCTATCCACAACACGCCCCTGGCCCCCCGGATGAGAGCTTCGGTGGCAAAGTCGGGCGGGGCGTTGTCGGGCAACAGGAGGGCGATCCGTCCCGATAAATCAAGTTTTTTGTATGCGTCCCAGGGTATCTCGCGCGCGTGAAAGCCAACAAAGGCCAGCGGCGCTTGCGCGTGGCCGCTGCCGCCGTGCCCCGCGGTGACAAAGCCAAAATCTTGCTGGTGGCGGAAGGTCTGCAACGGTTGGCCGTTTTCATCCAGTAGGGCCAAAACAGGTTGTTCTAAAGGTTGCACCAGGTGGGTGGTGAAGTCTTGAAAGTAAGAGCCGCTGCGCCCGGCCGGTTGTAGGCCATAAGCTTTAAATTGTGCGGCAATGTAATCGGCGGCGGCCTGGCTACCGGGCTGGCCGCTGGCCCGGTTGCCCAGTTGGGTTAGAGCCTGGACGTGTTGATAGGCCGACTCTCCATTAAAATGGTGGGCCAGGCGGGCATACGTGGGCGCGGGGCCAACGTTGTTCACGGTGTAGATAGTTACCAGGGTGATGACGGCAATCACGACGAGCATGCGTTTGTGCAAGAGAAAAGCGGTGTTGAGGCCAACCTGCTCGATCAGGCGACGCAAGCCCTCGGCCAGGGCATTGAAGCCCAGCACGGCCATAAAAAAGGCCAGGGCCGGATAAAGCACCATCCACGGTTTGGAGCGCGCCCAGAGGCGAGCGTCGGCCAGCATCACGCCCCATTCGGGGATGTCGGGAATGGTATAGGCGTTGTCGTTGAAATCGGTGGTGGTGGCGCCGCCGCCAATGTAGACGCCAATGAAACCCAGTTCACCCAACAGAATTAAAACCGCGCTCATTTCCAGCAGGGTAATCACAATCAGGTGGGGCAGAATGTTGGGTAGAACGTGCCGCACGGCGATGCCCAGCCCCGGCAGCCCAATTACCCGCGCGCCTTCGATGAATGAGCGTTGGTGCAACACAATGAATTCGCTGCGAATATACTGGGCCACCTCGGCCCAGCCGACCACGCTCATGGCTATAATGAAAACAATCAGTCCCCGGCGAATGTCCAGGGCGTAGATCAAGATCATGCTGCTGAGTAAAATAGGCAGGGCCGTGGTCAGACCAATGCCGCCCATCACCAGCCGGTCAACCAGCTTACCTTCGTGCCAACCGGCCAGCGCGCCCAAAATTAGCCCAACCAGCAATCGGGCCATAGCAATGAAGGTGCAGGCCACCAGGGTATTGCGGGCGCCGTACAGGAGCAGGCTGAGGATGTCTTTGCCCCACTGGTTTGTCCCAAGCAGATAATCTGTTGAGGGCGGAAAGGGGGGCGCTAACACCTGACCATCCTGGTAGGTAACGGAACGCTGCCCGGCCAGGTAGGGGTTTTCCGGGGCCAGGAGGGGGCCAAACAGCACCATCAGGAACAGGCCCAGAATAATGAGGCTGCCCAACAGCAGCGGGAAATTGGACAGGAGGTGGCGTAGCCGGAGTCGGCTTTTGGCCCGAGGTTCGGTTTTTTCTGGCTTCTTGTTCAGCCAGGAAAAGTCGGGCCGGGGATTGAGAACCCGTTGGACAATGGTCAAAAGAACGCCCATCAGCTTTCCTTTAAGCGGGGGTCAATAAAACGGTAGGAAATATCCAGCGTCATGTTGACCAGGACAAAGGTTAAGCCCAGGGCCAGGGCCAGGGTGACAACTACCGGGGTTTGCTGGTTATTAATTGCGCTCAAGAGACGCTCGCCCATGCCCGGCCAACCGAAGAAAAACTCTACTACGGGCAAACTGCCCAGGGCAAAGCGCAGGGATACGCCGACGGCGGTTAGAACCGGGATGGCGATGTTGCGCAAAGTATGGTCGGCAAATACCCGGCGCGGCAGCAGCCCTTTGGCCCAGGCCGTGCGAATGTAATCCTCTGACATCACCCGGTTGACGCCCAAAAAAGTAGCCCGGGTCAAATAGGCAATGGGCCGGGCGGCCAGCACCAGCACCGGCAGGAGCATGTGTTGGTAATCCCAGCCAAAACCGCCCACCGACACCAGGGGATAACCAAACACGCGCACCCACTGCATTTCGCCAAATTGCAGGAGTAAGGCTGCAAAAAAGGAGGGCACGGAAATGCCCAAGATGGTCAAGGCCATCACCGGGCTGGTCAGGGGTATTCTTTTTGACAACGCCGCCAACGAACCGGCGACCAGGCCAATGACCGCCGCTACTCCCAAGGCCGCCGTTAACAGCCCCATACTGTTTGCGTAAGTATCGGCCAATATCTCTTTGACCGGGATGTCGCCGCGGCGGGTGGAGATTTCGCCAAAGTCGCCCTCCTGTACCGCGTCGGTAATAAAGGTGCGGGTTTCGCGCCAGGCGGCCCGGCTATGGTCAAAAAAGTTGTAGCGGGGACTCAAATGGCCCATCATGTGCATGCCCAGATGGACAAAATAAATAATGGCCACCGCCACAAAGGCGGCGAGCGCGATACGCCAGGCAATAAAACGAATCACACCAGTCTCCTGAGTTACTCAGCCCTTAACCAATGACATCCCTCGTTTAACTCAACGGGGGTACGGTGAGGGTGACACCGTTAAATACCATCTTTCTGGTAATTATCCCTTTCCCCAAACCTCACGCACCAATCGTAGCCGGTCCATAGGGATACGCCATAAATCCCAGGACAGAACCAGGCCGCCGGCCCCGGCCTTTTGAAAGGCTTGCAGCAGGTCGGCTCCGGCTCCAGATGGCAGATTCCCTCCATTTCAACCAATTCAAGCCCGGCTAAAACGTGACGCACCCCGGCGGCGCGGGCCTGTTCAATTTAGCTCCTTAAGATACCCAATGGCGCGCTCGTTTTCGCCGTCCATCACCACTTCTAATGTTTTGCCACCAACAACTCGCTCCACGTCAATCACTTTCAGATAGTCGGCCAGCCCCTCGTCGTGCGAGGAAATTTCGGTCAGGCTGTTGTTGGCCTGGGTAAAAAATTGCTCGTTAAAAATGGCGCCATTAATGCCGGGATAAATGGGCAAGGGATAGATACTGGCCTCCACCAAATCCTGGAAAAAGTGCGTGCCATAAGAAACTTCCGGCGTTTCATTGCCGTGGGGAACGGCAATCTCGCCCAAAATAGCCGTATTGTAAATATCGGCATAGTTTACTTTGACCCCCAAATTGATATTGGAACTGCCCCAACGTCCCGGCCCCAATAAAATGAACGTCTCTTCGGCCAAAGCCTTGTTGATCCGGCTGACCGCCCGGCCAATTTCTACTTTGGTGGCGTAATCGGCCAGCGCAGCATATCTGGCCGGGTCTACATAAACAATGTATTTGATGTTGGAAACCTGGCCGCAGGGCGTCCATTTGTGGGTGGTAAAAATAATATCGGCCGGAGGCACGTTTTCCGGGTAAATGACCGGCTGCATAAAAACATGCTCGTGCAGGGGGCGGCACTGCAAGAGATAAACTCTGATTTCAGGATAAGGATAGTGGGGGATTAACTCGATGGCGTATTCAATGTCTACCGGCGTTTCATAAGCCTGTTCCAGTTTGCGCAACATGGTCCGCATTACCGGCACAAAGTTGGTGTTTTTTAGAAGGTTATCAAAGGTAAGAACCATTCTTTCCGGTTCTAACTCGCGGCCCAGGGCCACCACGGGCTGCAAATAATCGTCTTTGTCAATAGAAACCAGGTGTTGAATAGAGGGATAGTCGGGGCCAATCACATCGGCCACGGGCAAGGTTTTGCTTTGGTTGTCGGCCAGGTCAATCACATCCACGTAGTGCTGGGAGTAGCGGACAATCTCCTGGCGGCCCCCTTCGGGGCGGAGCATAGGATGGCTCAACGCAATCATGCGGGGATAGTCGTCGGCCACGCGGTCAACGGCCCGGGTGCCCAATCCCCATACCAGCCGCAAAAAACCGGTCTGGGGGTTTATTTTATGGTTCCAGCGGAAAGGATTGCGGCTAAAACCCACCCCGGCCAGGGCCGGAAAGAGATAATCGTGATAACGAGTTCCTACCACTTCCTGGATCAAAACGGCCATCCGCTCATCATAGTCCAACAGTCCTTTGTTTTTTCGGTATAACAGCGCCGCCGGGTTGAGGGTGCTGGCATAAACTTTTTTGATGGCGCAAGTTAAATCTTCCAAATTTTCCTCGTCCGTGTCCTGGTTAGGGCAGAAGAAACTATCGTATTTGCCGGCAAACGAGGTTTCAAATCTATCTTCTAACAGGCTGGAGGAACGCACAATCAAGGGTTTGCCTTTGAGCCTGGCCAGGATGCCGCGCAATTGCTCGACGACCTTCTCGGAAAATTGTCCCTTTAGATAGGCCTGCCTGATGGATTCACATTCGGCATATATTTGTTCAATAGGTTTATACTTTTGGCTCATGTAAACCAACAGGCCGTTTTGAGATAAAAAGTCGTAAAAAACGTCGGCCCCAATGTAATAGGATTGGGGTAAAACGACGTGTTGTTGCAGGTCAACCTGGTCGTCCGGGTGGGGGGTGGTGATGATTTTGTAAGCCAGGTACATCCCGGCCGCCTTGCCCCCAATTTTACCCCGGCCAATGCGGTGGTTGACAATCTGTTCCAGGTCTTTGAAGTTGAAATATTGGCGGGAAATGCCCACAAAACGAAGTTGGTCGCTGATGAGGCCCTTGGTGATCACCACCTGCATTTCTTGCAAGTGGTGGGCAAACCGTCTTTGTTCTTCCGGAGGGAGATTTTCGTATTCCCTGGCCTTTTCAAACATCATGGCCCAGGGGGCCAATTCCGGGTTAAAGGTTAACGTGGCGCCTGGATGGGTTGGTTGTTTCCGTAAAACGCTGACCACCACCTCTTGAAAGAGATCGTGGGGCAAGTTTTGGGCAAAGTAAAAATCGGTCAGGTAATCTCTGATTTTCTGGGTGCGTTTTTCCCAGGTTTCATGGGTTTCCTGGGTATAAGGGTCGGTGATGCCTTCTCTCAGTTGGCTTTGAATGGCTTTCTCTTCAATTTCTTGTTCCAGCCCAATGGGGCTGATGACGCCTCGCCGGAAAAGCTCTTCCCGCATCCGTTGATGGATTTCGTCGGCCAGCACCGGAAATTGCGATAATTCCAGATAGATTTGCAAAACTTTAGCTGTTTTAAGCGAAAACTGTTCCATGGAGACCTGACTTTTGTTTGGAGGGTTCACCTTCATGATACGTGGCAAAGGCTATGGCGTCAAAGAAGGCGTTTCTTTTCGGTGGCGCAGCCTGGCCGTTTGCCCGAAACGACTGCGGTTGGTATTATTGACTGGAAATGGCGGCAAAGTTTTGGCCGCCGCAACCTGAATGTAGAAACCGGACATTGTCCTGTCTCTATCCAAAAACATTATCTGAACAGCTATAGAACGAGCTAAAGGAGCATATCAATGAGAATCACCGGAGTGAAGATACATTACGTTGAGTGGGAACGTGCGCCATATCACTGGCGCGACGGCATTATGCCCAGCGGCCCCCTTGCCAGAACGGGACTGCTGCGGATCCTGACCGATGAAGGCGTTGAAGGTTGGTCGCCCTGCGGCGGTGGCTTTAAAATTGAAGAAGTCAAATGGCAACTTATGGGCGCCAATCCGCTGGACCGGGAGCGCATCTGGCAGAATTTCTGGCGCAATCTGCGCACGTCCAGGCTGGGCCTGGCTATTGGAGCCGTTGATTGCGCTTTGTGGGACCTGTTTGGCAAAGTGAGCAACCAGCCGGTGTACAAATTATTGGGCGGCATGCGCGACCGGATTCCGGCTTACGCCAGCACCCTGACCCTGGATTCCCTGGATGAATACATGGACCTGGCCGAGGCGTGCCTGCAAAAAGGGTACAAAGCCATCAAACTGCATGCCTGGGGAAGACTGGAGCAAGATGCCGAACTCTGCCGGATGCTGCGCAAAAAGGTGGGCGATGATATTGTGCTGATGTACGATGCGTCAAGTATGTTCAATCTCTTTGAAGATGCGGTGTGGTTTGGCCGTCAATTAGAGGAGCAAAACTACTTCTGGTACGAGGAGCCAATAGACCACTTTAACATGACTGCCCTGGCCCGGCTGGCCGACACCCTGGATATTCCCCTGGCCGTGGCCGAGGCCACGCATGGCGGTCCCTGGGACGCCCTGGCCCAGATCAGGGCCGGCGCCGCCGACATTATCCTGACCGGCCCGTTAGACACGTATAAAGGCGGTTTTACCGGGGTGATGAAAACGGCCCATATTTGTGAAGGTTATGGCATGATGTGCGCCCTTCACGGCGGTTCAATTGCCTCGCTGCATGCGGCCTGCGCCATTTACAACTCCAAATATTTTGAACGTTTGATCCCCGAAACGTTCCACCAGCCGCCGGGAATCAGGGACGCCTCAAACGAGATTGACGCGGAAGGTTATGCCCAACCGTGGGCTGCGCCCGGTTTGGGTATCGAAGTGGATTGGAATTGGGTCAAGGAACACACAATCAAGGTGGAGGAATAAGCTAAAAAAAACGCAGCCCTATTTTCTCGGCTTCGGCCCGCGCCTGTTGCTCTATTGTTGTTGCTCTATTTGTCTGCCCCTGTTGTTGTAAAAATTGGGCATAACTCAATTGGGCGCGGGCCAGCCTGGCCCGGCTGCCGACCTGTTCAAACAGGGTCAAAGCCCTTTGATACATGGCTTCAGCCGCAGCCAAATCGCCCTGGGCCGAATGGATTTGGCCCAACACGGCTTGGGCCTGGGCGATATGTTCCTGGTTCCCGCCGGTCTCTACCAGCTTCAGGGCATCATCGGCGGCGGCCCTGGCCCGGTCAATTTTGCCCTGGGCCAAACTGGCCTGGGTAATGAGTAGATAAATATCGCTCAGAACGTGGACGCTGGGTTTGCCGCGTTCTTTGGCTAACTGCAAAGCTTTAGCCAGCCGGGGCAGCGCTTCATCAGGCCGACCCTGGTGCAAAATAGCGCGGCCTTGATTGGCGTAGACAATCATCAGCCCGTCGTCGCTGTGAACGTTTTCAAAAAGTTGTTGGGCCAATTTAAAGAAGGCCAGGGCCTGGTCAAACTGGCCTCGTTCGTCGGCCACTTTGCCCAAACTTACTAAACAATAAGCCTGGCCCCATTCATCCCCCAAATTTTGGCGCATTTCTAACGAACGTTGGGAAATAGCTTCGGCCTCAGCCAATTTACCCTGGGAGAGATGCACCAATCCCAACCGGCTGTAGGCTGCGGCCAAACCCGCCTCATCGCCGCTCTTGTGCAAAGCCTCTGCCGATTTTTGACACCACGTCTCGGCTTCGGCCAGGCGACCCACCAGCCAGGCAATCATGCCCAAATGAGATTGCGCCGCAGCGCGTTCTACCTGCGACACCCCGGGCAGTTTTAACACAGCCGCCGCGTGTTGGTAAGCCTCTTTATAGCGGTCGGACAACCAAAGAGAAAAGGCAGAGCTGTTGAGTATCTGGGCCATTTCGTTCAGATTGCCCGTCTCTTCGGCCAAGTGCAGGGCGCGTTGCAGCACTCGCACGGAATCCGCCCTTTTCCCTTTTTGGCGATAAAGCTCTCCCAACGCTTTGTAGGCAGAAAGCGATTCAACCAGGGTGGCGGCCCGGTTGTAATAAACAATGGCCGTATCAATGGCATTGCCGGCCGCGGCTCTGGTTCCGGCTGTTTCCAGGTGATGCGCAGCCTCAGACACCAACCCGGCCTTTTCGTAATGATACCCTACCAGGAAAGGGTCTACCTGTTTCCCCTGGAAAAATTGGGCTATTTGATGATGCAAGTTCTGCTGGCGAGGTTGGGTCAGCGTTGCCGCCAATGCTTTGGCCAGGTCTGGTGGGCGAAAAGTGTAGCGCTGATCGCCCACCTGGCGGAGAAGTCGCTTTTTGAGGGCGTCATCCAACACCCTTTGGGCCAAAGCCTGTTTTGTTTCGCCTCCCAGCAGCGCTACCCAGGCGGCAAAATTAAATTCGGAGCCTGGTTCAAGCAGCGCCGCCATAGCCAACGCCTGGCGATCATCTTCCGGCAGTTTTTCTATTTGCCGGGTGAAACCACTCAAGACAGATTGGGGTAAAAAAGCATCGGCTGGCGCTTGTATTTTTGTTGGCGCGTAAAACCATTGACCGTTTTCGTCCTGGCGTAATTCCCGGGTGTCAACAAATTGTTGAAAAATTTCTTCCACCTGAAATGGATTGCCCTGACTGCGCTCGACAATCAACTCAATCACTTCCCCCGGCAACCCTCCCCCGCTCAAATGGGTCAATTGTTCGCCCACGGCCGGCGGCGATAAAGGCGGCGCCTGCAGCACCTGGTATTCGGCGGCGGCAAAAGAGTCGAGCCACGGCAGCGCCGCTTTGGTATCTCGACAGGCAGCCAGCAGCAGCAGCGGCAACTGCCCCTGCCGGATTAAAAACCGGATCAAGGTGACGCTGGCTTCATCCAGAAACGTGGCATTTTCCAAAAAAATCACCATAGGGCCGATCCCGGTGAAAATAGACAGGATCGCGGCAAAAAATTGCCACTGAGTTTGCCAGGGGTCGCCCGGCGCGCTTTCAGGCACTTTGCCGCTCAACGATTGCCATAATCCGGCGGTGGTGGTTGCCGGAGAAATAGATGCTCCGGCCTCGGCCTTGTTTGCCGGGGGATCGGAGACACTCAGCAGGCGGGTCAGGCCGGGAATTTGTTTGAGCAGCCGGTCTACCTGGCCTGGGGTGAGGCTTGATGGAGCCAATTGTTTGTCCATGATTGTGGCCAATATTTGGGCAAATGGAGCGTAAGGCGCGCCAGACTCATCACAACGACCCACCAGGGCCGCAAAGCCTTGCTCTACCACATGTCGGCCCAAAAATTCCGTCACCAATTTGCTTTTGCCGATACCCATTTCACCTTTTACCAAAAGCAGGCCGGGGGTGGCTGTTTTTTGACATTCCGTCCAGGCGGTTTGGAGCTGGCTGAGTTGTTCGGCTCGCCCAACCAGCGGTTTGGCTTCCGGGTCCAGCAGATCAAGGTGCGCCTGGCTGAATTTTTGCCGGGCCTGGATTGAGCGCAAGGTTTGGACGGCTGCTTCGGCGGAAGGATAGCGGCCGGCCGGTTCTTTGGCCAGCAGCCGCAAAATGGCGCGTTCCAATGCCAGCGGTGTATGGGGGGCAAACTCTCGCACCGGGCGAGGCGGCTGGTCCAGATGGGCGTCAAACAGTTCCTCACGGTTGTTGAAGGTAAAAGGATAATGCCCGCCGGTAACCATCTCAAAAAGCATCACCCCTACCGCATAAAGGTCGGCTCGGCCATCGGTTGGTTCGCCCTGGATTTGTTCGGGCGACATATAGGCCGGGGTGCCGGCCATAAATTCCGTGCCCTCGGCCAGCAGCGACATAAGGCCGGCCACGCCAAAATCCATCAGCTTGACCCCCTCTTTTTGCATCATCACGTTATCCGGCTTGACGTCGCGGTGGACAATGCCTTTTTGGTGCGCGTAATCCAACCCCTGCAAAACGCCAATGGCGACCTCCAGGATGATTTCTAGCGGCAGCGGGCCGGACCAGCCGGCAATGAGGTCGGCCAGGGACTTTCCCTCCACGTATTCCATCACCAGGCAAAAGCTGTTCTGATTTTCGTCAAAAATGGCATCGTAAATAGCGGTGATAGAGGGGTGATTCAAGCTGGCCAACATCCGTGCTTCTGAGAGAACGGACTCCTCGGAAGGCGTCTCTTCCTGATCGGTTTTTAGATATTTCAGGGCCACCGGGCGATTGAGCAGGGTATCGGTAGCCAGCCAAACATCGCCCATTGCGCCCGCGCCCAGTTTTTTCTTGATGATGAATCTGGTCTGCTCCGGGTCGGTCATTGTGTCTTGGTCCTTTCCGTGGCGTGTCGGTAGCAAGAAGGGGCAGCGGTAGATATATATTTCATTTAGGTGTGTTTCATTTGAGTTGAGACTACCCCTGGAGTGCGGAATTTATTCCGCTTTTTGGCAGAGGCAGAATGAATTCTGCACTCCTT
>JAFGDY010000279.1 GCA_016931895.1 Anaerolineae bacterium | reverse complement strand
GCGCTGCGGCCCGACGTGATTTTGCTTGATTTGGTGATGCCGCAGTTAGACGGGTTGGAAGCCATCCGGCAAATCAAACAGGAAAATCCCGAGGCGCGCATCTTGGTGCTGACCGGCATTACCAATGATGCCCGCATCTTCCCGGCCATCAAGGCCGGCGCGCTGGGTTATTTGCTTAAAGATGCCACCCACGACCAACTCCTCCAGGCCATTCACGATGTGGCCCAGGGGCGGGTGTCCCTGCATCCGGCCATCGCTGTCAAAGTAATGCGCGAACTCGAACATCCCCCGGGCCTGCCGCCCACCGCCGAGCCGCTCTCTGAACGCGAACTGCAAGTGCTTCGCCTGATTGCGCGCGGCATGACCAACGAAGAAATTGCCGCCGAGCTATGCCTCAACGATCGCACCATTGCCAAGTACGTTACCGCCATCCTCGACAAACTGCACCTGGCCAACCGCACCCAGGCCGCCCTCTATGCCCTGCGCGAGGGGCTGGCCGATTTGGAGTAGGGAACTGGTCATTTTTTCTCCTCAAAACCCTCATTTTCTCCCTTGTAGCGCCGGCCTGAATTATGATATGTTAGCAGCATGACAGGTCAGGCTTCAATATTGCTCCACCGGGTCCCTGGCGTGAAAGCCTGCTGGTGCTGTTGTAAGAGGGCAGGTGCTTGACCCGACCGGATTGTATTACTATAATGCCAGATATTACGACCCGCTGGTAGGTCAGTTCACCCAGCCGGATAGCCTGGTGGCCCAGCCGGGCAATCCCATTGCCTGGAATCGTTACGCCTACGTCTACGATAACCCGGTCAACTACACCGACAGCAGCCGCCACTTTATTGATACGCTGTGGGATATCTACTGAATTCTGACCTTCAGAGCTGCCTGGGGGATGCGGATGCCTTGTCGTGTTATATGGTGCCGGTGAGTTTAGCGGCTGTAGCTGTGCCGTTTGTTACCACCGGCGGGTTGGGGGATGATGCGCTCAAGGCGGCGGCGCGGGGGGCGGATGGGGTACCTGGTGGGGGTAGACTTCCACCAGGTGACAATAATCTGGTGGGGAAAACAGGTAGAACCTATCTTTTCCATAAGAGATTATTGCAAAATTTTGAAGGCGAAGAGTTAGGGGAAGTCCCGCCTTTTAGAACTAAATATTTAAAAACCGAAGCTGAAAGGGTGCCCTTTGAGGTTTTTGTTAAGGATGGATTATTGGTACATCCAGATGGAACCCCTGTTAACACAACCAGTTTAATTGGTGGCAGCAACACTATTTTCGTGATGGATCCACAAGGGGGTCGTATTTTTATCAAGGCTGATCCAACACGATTCGAATTTCATCATTCAACTTTCTTAGCGGGACAACCTGTAGCTGCTGCTGGTGATTTGGATGTTGTAAATGGGGTAATAACCAGAGTACGTCCTAATACTACAACGAGATTTTGACATAACGAAGTAAAGAAACCCGGCTTTTTTGGTTATAAATAGTAACTATTGTCCAAATCGGACTATCAACAAGCACTAAAAGCCGGGTTTCTCAAGCGAAGTCTCGTTGTAGTACTAATACCGGTCATTATGCTATCGAACCAATTCTCAACCGACAGCTCTTAATAGAACTACGAGGTCGGGGGATGCAGATACCCGATAGTGTTTTGTTTTCCAGTTTTTAGCCATTTGTGCATATAAGAGGGTTTGTGTATGGAAAGATCAACAATATTTTCAAACTTAATCCTGGTCTTGTATGATTTACTTCGCATTGAAGATATCAATGCGGATGAATTGTTTTCCGAAGCGAGAACTAAAGCCTATATTGAGCATTTTAGGATGCATTATTCTGGTCAAGAAATCTGTGACATAATGGAAGCTCTGAAGTGGGCGCTAGAAAATAGAAATTATGATTTTAAGAGTATAGAATTCTTGGAGGATATTTCTTTTTCTAATAAGGAGATTGTGATTTTTATTGAAAAGATTTTTGGTCTGTTTACATCATCATTTGATGAAGCAAGATTAGAAATCCTAAAAGTGCCAAGCGATAATCGCAAACTTAACATCTTGATTGTGGAGGATAAAGTATATAAGTACAATACCTTTCTACGATTTGGTCGAACGCCTTATGAGATTACAGATGTCCATAGTTATGAAGAGGCTTCCCCAATAATGTCACAAAACAAGTTTGACATTGTTTTATCAAGTTTACATAGTAATTCAGATGACAATATCAGATTACTAAAAAACCTACGACATTCAGAAATGCAAAATGGCTTACCCCACGTCCCTGTAATTGTGCTATCGGAAAGTAATGATGGAACATACATTCATAGATTATATCAAAATGGTTGTGATGCCCATTTAGTATTACCTGTAATTCTTGCCGAACTACTCCAAAAGATTTGTCAGTTGACCCAGTAGTCCAATTATGTAGGGTGAGGTTCATCACACTCAACACCTACCGCCTTTGTTAAGGCATAAACCCTTTGCCTCTATTCCACTGATAGCACCAACCGAAAAGGATACGCTGAATTCTTAACAAACCAATAGTTTCTTTTCTCCCCCCTGCTCGACGCCGTAGACCTGCTGGGCAATGTCCAGAACTGCCTGGGGGATGCGGATGCGCTGAGTTGTTACGTGCCCGGCCACAAATCTTCCCCGTTGCCCCTATACCACCGAGGAGAACCCAGGGGCGCGCGGGGGGCGGCCTTAAGAACTAAAGGCCGCCCCATAAAAATCCAACAATGATCACTACTCTAAACAGGTTTTTCATCATTTGCTCCATAGGCAATCAAAAAAAAGGGCGCGCCAGGTTGTTGTTCTCGATTTCCCTTCCGGATTTTGTCATTCTCTTTGAGTTATTTGGCCTGGACAGCGTCGCGCGCATTTTTCAACAAGGGCCCGAGCGCATCGAGGAAAAGGTCAATATAATCTTTATCCTCTTGCGCTTGTTCCAGAGTGAAAGGATTCATCAACGTTGTGCGGAAAACAATAATCTCGTTGTCATAACCCTTCTGGCCGGCTTCCTGTTGCCGGAAGAGGTCGGCGGCTGAGACAAAATAACTGCCCTTCACGCCCATTTTTTCCGATAAAAATGCGCGCAGCGCCTTGGGATTGTATGTTTCGTAGGAGAATTCGGTGTGGGAAACGATAAAGTTACGGGTTTGGACGGGGCTGGCCGGGTCAATGGACAACTCCTGGTAAAGCGCCAGGCTGAAACGATTCATCACATCAAGTTTGTCGTTACCGGCCAGATTAAAGGCATAGTTGAGAATATTGGTATCCGGCAGCGTCAATGGTTCAAAGATGAACTCGTCCCGAATTGTTGGGGCGAACTTCAGGATGCGCTCGTGAAAGGAGCGGGTAATGCGTAACGCCTGCCCCAGCACCGCGCCATAACCATTCTCATCCAGCGGCGATACCCGGTGCGACAGGAATGTTGCCGCCGACGCCGCGCCCGGTTTGGAGCCTTCCATAATGTATTTGCCAATGTAGATTTCGCCCGGCTGAGGCGCGGTACGGCCTCCCAGGGCATACGCCGCCTCTTGAGCCACCAGCTCCTTGACCCGCCCATCACGAAAGAGGATCGCGCCCGCCGGATAGGGCACATACCCCAGTTTGTGCGGGTCCACGGTGATCGAGTCCATCTCCTTCAGAACCGCATAGCTGCGGTATACCTCTTCCGTTGGCCAGTTGGCATACGCGCTTTGCATCTCGGGGCGGCCCCGGAATTGGCCTGTGGCCGAGCGGAAACAGGCGGTTATGTAACCGCCGTAAGCCGCGTCACAGTGCAGCGAGAAACTTAGCCCCCGCTCAATGAATTCGTCACGCAACGCAATCAATTCGGGCATGGGGTCCACGGCGCCTTCTTCCGTAGTCCCCACCACCCCCACCACGCTGATAACGGGGCGCCGCTCTTTCAACGCCCGCTCCAACTCCTGGCGCAACAGGCCGGTGTCCTGCCGGTACTGGCCGTCAATGGGGATGGGTGCCACCTGCGCTGATCCAATGCCAATTGCCCCCGGCCCCTTTACCCAGGAATAGTGCATTGTTTGCGGCGCGCACATGATGGCCGGTTGGAGCGCGTCCTTACCGGTCAAGCCGGAGAAAAAGGCGTGATCGCCCAAAGAAAGGATGTCGTGTTGTTTTAGCCGCTCGTTAACCTGCGCCAGCGCTTCATCGGTTGGCAACTCCGCATGTTGTTTCACATAATTGACGATGAGTTGTTCTTTCAAATCCAATGCCTGCGCCGGAGGCAAATTCACCAATTCCCAGGCGGTCAGGCTGGCCAATTCTTTTTTGTTTGGCCCGGCGCTCAATCCCTCCACCTTCAAGTCTGCCGCGGCTGCGCGCACGGCAATGGGCAAAAACTTAACGGCCTTGGCCACCCAAATGGACTCGATGTTGGCCAGGGTGCCGCCAGAGGTGATGTGCCCCCAGGTGGCGGCTAACTCGTCGGCGGTGCTGCCAAAACCAAACATTTTGGACAACTCGCGGCCAACCTCAATTTCAAGCAAAGTGGTAATCGGCGATGCTTCCCAGGATACGTTGTTGGGATTGTAGAGCATGGCGGCAATATAACCAACGAGCGCCGGCAACGAGACATCGGCGTTCATGTGGCCGATATAGCGCGGCGAGTAAAAGGGAATGTCCGACTTGAGTTCGCCCAGCAGGATAAACAACTCGCGCTGAAAACGGCTGACACAATTCTCGTAGGTTAAACTGCGTTGGTCTTCCGGTTCAATGACCGCTTCGTCTTCAGGATGAAAGTTGCGCCGCCAGAAAACATAGTCGCGATAAACCCTGAGTAACAGTTGCTCTACCAGGTCGGCGTTCTCGGCCTTGGGACCCAAAAAGAATGCCTTCAAGTCCACCGGCGCCGGAGTCGCCGGCGCACCCAGCCATGCGGTTACGCTTTCAACGTCGAAACCGACTGTGTTTGAGCCAGGCGCGGCTTGCGGTAGAGGTGGCAGCGCCGTTTTGATTTCGGTCAGGGTTAGATTGGGAAACAGGCGATTTTGCAGCAGTAACGCGGCTGCGCCCACCGACCCCATCTGAAGAAACTGCCTGCGGTTCAATTGCAAATCGCTCATAGTAACCTCCTTATATTGATTCTTGCCGCGTTTTACCGAATATACCCATTCAAAAACGTCCATTCGCCATCCAGGCGGTCCGGCACATCGCGCAGCTTTTGTCCCTTCCATTCCGACTCGCTCCAGATGAAGGGTTTGCCGTCAACCGACGGTGTGCCATATTTCATCCAGAACGCCTTCACCGGCGAGTCCGTATCAAGCGCGCCTTCAAGCGTGAACGTATCTTTAATCATCGAAGTGGAAATGGCTTTGGCCTCAATCGAGCCGTCGGGCACGGTTTTGGGGGTGGGTGTTTCGCCGTAGCCCAGGTCCCAGCGGCCATAGATAGAGAGCGGGTTTTGCGGGTCGGTATACGTGATGAGAGCTTTGGCCGATTCAATGTCGTTGACGGAGCCAATCTGGGCCATAAATTGCTGCTTGCGCGCCGGGCGATTGTCTTGCGCTTTGAGGTCGTCAATAATCTGCTGCGAGGCGGGGTAGTTGATGCCCAGAATATAATCCGCGGTCACCAGTTCATGATCATAGGTTTGGTCCAAGCCGTCGGGTTTGGTGACGATGGTATAGCCGCCCTGGCCATCCGGCTTGTAGTACACAAAACTCTTGTACGACATTTCGACCAGGCCGATTTCATTTGTTTTGGCGTCAATAATCATGTAGCCGTTCATGTAAGTGCCGGACGGTTCGAGCGAAACGTACTCAAAGAACTCGTCGAGCGAAGTGGCAAATTGTTCGGCCAGCACCGACCGCCAAAACATCCACAGCGCCTCGGTTTTTGGCTCGGTGTAGGTGGCGTGGTGGGTTGTTTCGTTAAAGATGATGCCCTTGTTGGTGTAGCCAAAATCGGCGCCGGAGCCGAGAAAGCCGGGGGCGATAATGTTCATGGTCATAAAATCGCCGTTGACCCACAAGCTGAGCGCCTGGCTCTGGCTCAGAAAACTGTACCACGAATTGTGGGTAAGAAAGATGTCGTCATCTGTCTTTTTTACAAATGCGGAACACTTGCTTAATTTGTTCATCACCACCGTAGGCGCGCTATCGGGCAAAATGTCAAATAGGTCGCCAAAGGCGTTGATAAAGTAAATGTCCATGAACGTGAGCGAGGCTGTTTCGTAGCCCACCGCCATCTCGGCGTCGGCAAAGGCGGGGAACCACTGCCCGTCAAAGGCCAGGGCTGCGGGCTTGTCTTTGGCCGCGCCGTGATAAATGCCCACCAGCCGGTACATCAGCCGCCGCATGTTTTGGCCAACGTCCGAGTCGCCCTCTTGGCGAATATAGTTAAGCGTGTACTCCCAGTTGATTTTGAGCGTTTTTTGGGCCAGGGCCAGCTCATCCGATGAAGGCGGGATTTGTTGAGGGTAGGTGTGCGCCGGATTCATCAGGTACGCCGAATCCCACATATTATCGCGCGCGGCGATGATGTGTTCTTTTTGCAATTTACCCTGGATGAAGCCGGCTTCGTACTCGGCCTTGTACACGTTGGGGTCGTTAGAAACAATGCTGGTGTTATAGATGTTGTTCACTTTTTCCATAACGCCCTGCGTGTCGCCGTCAATCTCGTAGCGGGTCAGGTTTGCTGCGCCGCCGGATTGGCAGGAAATCAGCGCGAGCATTGCTGCCAGCATTACCACTATAAAAAGTTTGCTTTTCATTTTTTTCTCCGTTGTAAATAGCCCTCACCCCCGCCCCCTCTCCCAAGGGGAGAGGGGAGTCGTGCCAGCGACGGGGTGAGGGCTTTTCGTCGCTGGTAGGGCGAGATGACAAATTTAAAGCCGATATTTTGTCACCTTCCATCCTGCATCCGTAAGTTTTAAGGGCTGCACTTGCCGTTCCAATAATCCGCGCCGTCGCACTGCTTGCCGTTTTTAAAAGTGCAGGTGCCTTGCTCATTTTCAATGTCGCCGCCGGTGAGAGTATATTCGCCGCCGGTAATGGCGCAATAGCGACCCTGCGGCCCATAGCCCGTCACCTTCAGCCCACCCACCGGACAGTCGCCGCGCTGCAAGGCCCATTCCTCACACTGCAGGCCGTCTTCAAACCAGCACACGCCAAACTCGCCGCCGTCGCCGCGCTTTTCAATGGTGAGCTGGCCGCCTTGTTCAACGCAATTCTCCGAGGCCGGATTGCTCATTGAGGCGCCGCCTCCCTCAGACGGCGGCGCAGCCGGGCCGCCGCAAGCGACCAGGGCCAAACTGACAACGATTAAACCAAAGAATAGATATTTAAAACTGCTGTTCATGATGTTTAACTCCTTTTTTGATAAATTTGATTATGAACTAGGCCGCGTGTGTTACACGGCTTCAAAAACAACAACTATACAAATGATAATCAACCCCAAAAATGACGCGATAAAAATCCTATGGACGGTTATGCTCAACCGCTGTTTCCGGCCCGGTTGTGTTTCTTTTAGGGCAAAGTATGAAAAAAGGCCCGAGGCCAGAAACCCCAGAGCAACCACGGCTAACAATTCATCCGTAATATGGCTAACTTCCTGCACTCCCTCTACTATCTTAATCAATCCCAAAAATGTCAAACACATCCCCACTGTAGACGTAGTTAGTCTCAAGATATTGGTGTGGACGGCGTCGGACAGCATTGCATCTTTATTACTTGCCTCACGCGGAAACGGTTTGCCGCAGTTGGGGCACGATAGAGCCGCAAAAGAGCAGTCGTGGCCGCAATCTGGACAGGAAAAAAGATTGGGGTTGGTCATGATTTGCTCCAAATGACCCTACTGCCTGGTAAAGGTGATCGCGCCAACATCGGCCAACTGCCCAGACATAGTATTGCTATCGGCGTCCACCGTGCCGGTAAACCCGCCTTGCGCGCCGGGACGCGCCAGCATTAGCGAAATTTCGCCGGTGTTAACATTGATGGTTCCTTCCACATCGTCAATTACCGGGGAGCCGGATGTGGACACAATCAGACGGCCTTGCACGCCACATTCGGGGCCGGCACAGCCTGCCACCTGGTCCAGTTCCAGGGTAAATTGGCCGGAAATCCACGTGCCTGCCGCCGTTCGATATGAGGGCTGTGGCACGGGGGTATCGGTTGGGGCAGGCGGCGGCACGGGGGTATTGGTGGGGGCGGGTAGGGGCGTTGGTGTTGGCTCGGATGGTGAACTCACGGTAATGGTCACGTCTCGTGTGGTTTGCGTGTCGCCGCAATAGGCCTTGAGCGTGTAAGTGGTGGTTTTTTTAATATGAATTTGAACTTCGCCGGGCGTGCCGATGCCGCCAATGCCGGGCGTAATTTCGGCGCGGTCGGCATTGCTTACCGGCCCCCATTGCAGCACAACGGTGTCGCCCTTTTGCACAATGGTGGCCGAGGCGGCAAACGACGAGATTTGCGGAGCGCCGGAACAGCCGGGCGGATTCGGCGCGGGCACGCTGATTTTTACGTTTACTTGGTCGCCAAAGAAACTCCCATCTGCCGCGCGCATTTGCCAAACGCCGGTATACTGGCCAGGCACCGCCGGCGCGGTCATGGGCACAGACAGGTCGGCCATTCCGCCGGGTATCGTGTCGGGCGCGGCCACCGCCGTATCATTCGACATCGCATCACCATTGACAAAAACAAAATTATAGCCGCCGCCCCACTCGCACGTGCCGCTGTTTTGCAACCGCCATACTTTGTTAAAAGCCTGGTTGGGCTGAAGAACAGAGCCGTCTGGAATAGTGCCATCGGCAATAAACACAGCCCCGTTGACGCAAGCAATGGGCACCGGCGTTGGCGTTGGGGACGCCGGCGCAGTGGTAGGCGCGGCAGTCGGCGCATCGGTGGGGGCGGTAGTAGGCGCCAGAGTTGGCGTAACCGTTGGCGCGGGACCCGGCCCGGCCTGAACCTCCAATGAGATTTCGGCCATATTGCTGGCGACATTATCCATGTTGTAGGCCAACACGCCCACCGTATGTTTGCCCGGCGCGCCGGCCTGCCAAACCTGAACAACCGAAAACGAGGTTTGCGGGCTGGGCGCTTTGTCGCTGCGCACAATGTCGCCGTCCACCAACAGGTCTATCCGGGTAATACCTTTGGCGTCGGTAGCCGTAGATTGAATCGAGACCTCCTGGCCTGATACAACCTGAGTTTCGCTTGGCGGCGAGTTAATGGCCACGGTGGGCTGGCTGGCGCTGCGACAACTCACCAGTAGGATTCCCGCAGCAATGACCGCCAGGATTAACCCAATTTTTAAAATTAATAACCATTTTTGCTTTTGCATTTTTTCTCCTTAAATTGTTTTTTTTACACATGCCAAACCCGCCATCGGCGTTGGGACTCAAGGAGTCGGCGTGGACGGCATTGTGATCTGGCCTGGTTTTACCACCCAGGTTTATTTGAGCAGGATAAGTTGGCAACTTGTGCTGCTGTTTGATAAATATGATGGCTCTAACTTCGGACCAACTGACCGGACATAATT
>JAFGDY010000278.1 GCA_016931895.1 Anaerolineae bacterium | reverse complement strand
TTGGTTATTGAACATCTCGACAATCGTATCCGATCCCGTAAATCCAGATTACGTAATGGCCCCAGTCCCTAACATGACATTGTCGAAGTAGTTACGTTGTTTATAGTTTTGTCAAATCTTTGTTGTGGTCAGGTCTGTTGCTCAAACGCTGCGGCGATGGGTCGGCAGCCAATGAAAATATTTGTTTAAAATTAAGGGCGCAGCCTGTAAAATAGGGCATTTGGAGTTAATGTGCTATAATATGAGCAACCATTTTTCCAGGGAGTTCAATTTTGGATAATCTCAAATTCAACTTGCCCCATGGGTATGGGGTCCAACAGTTGGTTGACGAATTGGCCGGCCACTATCCGGTGAAAAAAGAAGAACCCCTGGCTGAAAAACTGGCGTTTTACGACACCTTTGATTGGCGTTTGTATCAGGCCGGATTGATGTTGTCTGAGTCTGCTGGCGAGTTATGTTTGAGCCAATTAGCCACGCATCAAATCTTGCAGCGGCAAAAAATTACCCCCTTGCCGGTTTTCGTTAAAGATTTTCCTGATAGTCAATTAAAAGAGCAACTGGCACCCATCTTGGAAATGCGAGCGTTATTGCTGCTTGTTGAAATACAAACGCATTCGACGCCATATCGCATTTTGAACCAGGATGAAAAAACCGTGGCCTGGTTGGTTTTTGAGGAAATTAAACCTGCCGGCGGCAAAGAGGCAGCGGGGCAAGTATGGGTGAAGCCGGTGCGAGGCTATCCCAAAGAGCTACAGCAGGTAGCCAATCACCTCCAAATAATAGGGTGCTCCCCCGCCGAAAAAGACGCCTATTTGCTGGCGTTGGAAGCCGTGGGCCGCCAGCCGGGCGATTATTCGGCTAAATTGAATATCCGGCTTGATCCGCAATTGCGGGCCGATGAAGCAACTAAAGTTATCTTGCGCTTTCTTTTGAACGTGATGAAGCGCAACGAACCCTACGTTAAAAAAGACGTTGACCCGGAATTTTTGCACGATTTCCGGGTAGCGGTGCGGCGCACCCGTTCCGCCCTCAGCCAGATCAAAAACGTTTTTCCGGCCGAAACAACGGATCGTTTTAAGCAGGATTTTGCCCGCATCGGCCGGCTTTCTAACGACCTGCGGGATTTGGACGTTTACCTGCTGGCTGAAGACACGTACCGGGCCATGCTTCCCGATATTTTGCGTAACAGCATAACCCCCTTGTTCAACTACCTGCGAGAAAAACGCGCCGAGGCCCGGCAAAAAGTTGTCGCCGGCTTGAACGCGCCGGAATATGCCCGCGTTCTGCACGATTGGGAAGCATTTTTGGCCGAACCGCCCCTAGATTCGCCCAGCGCCGGCAACGCGGCCTTGCCCATCATCCAATTGGCCCAAGACCGGATCTACAAACGCTACCGGCGGATTGTTAAATCAGGCCGGCAAATCCTGGAGAACACCGCCGACGAGCAACTTCACGCCCTGCGCATTGAGGGCAAAAAACTGCGATACCTGCTGGAGTTTTTTGCCGGTCTATTCCCCGCAGACGAGATCGAAACCTTGCTCAAACAGTTAAAACGGCTGCAAGATAACCTGGGCCACTTCAACGACCTGTGCGTTCAGGAACAATACCTGCTTAATGTTGTTGAAGAATTACCCCTAAACGGCCCGTCCGCCCGCAAAACGCTGTTAGCCGTTGGCGGTTTGATCGGCAGCCTTGACCAACAGCGCCAAAGGGTCAAAGGTGAATTTGCCAAAACCTTCACTGCCTTTGCCTCAGCCTCAAACCGGGCGCTGTTCCAAAAGCTGTTTGCGCCGGAAAAGAAAGAGGTAGCTGAATGAAGACCCTGGCCATTTATAGCAACAAAGGGGGAGTGGGCAAAACCGCGGCTGCCGTCAACTTGTCCTATCTGGCCGCTCAAGCCGGGGCCAGGACCCTGATCTGCGATCTCGATCCGCAAAGCTCGGCTACCTACTATTTCCGGATCAAGCCTAAACTAAAGGCCAAAGCCAGGGGTTTCACCAAAGTAGGTCGGCAAATAGAAAACAGCATCAAAGGCACCGATTATCAAAACCTGGATTTGCTCCCGGCCGATTTGAGCCATCGTAAACTGGATATAACCTTTGATCATCTAAAACGTTCTAAACACCGGCTGGAAAAAATCCTGGAACCATTGCAGGATGAATACGACTTTATCATCCTGGACTCTCCCTCTACCATCAACCTGCTGGCCGTAAATATCATCAACGCTGTAGATTATGTTTTTGTGCCGCTGATTCCAACCACGCTATCGGTACGGACCCACGCGCAATTGCTGGCCTTTTGCAAAAAACACCACTATAATCCCCGCAAAATTCATCCCTTTTTTTCAATGGTTGACCGGCGAAAAAAGTTACACCGCGAATTAATGGCGTCTATGTCGGAAGAGTTTCAGGGAGTATTGCAAAACCCTATCCCCTATTCATCCGTGATCGAGCGCATGGGCCTGGCCCGAGAGCCGGTGGCGGTTTTTGCCCCCCGCTCGGCGGCGGCCACGGCGTACGGGAATTTATGGGCCGAAATCACCGAGAGAGTGTTTTTGGCTGGCCAGTAAATTGAAAGCCACAGATAGCCCAATCTGCGAATGAAGTCCAAAGAATACCGGATTATTCCGGTCTTTTTATTTTGGGCTAAAGCGTGGTATTATTCACGTATCACTTGTTGAGTGCGCCAGAAGTCTATGAACAATATTAGCGAACCAAAACCTGGATATTCTTCTCTCCCCTCCGTCCCCTGGACGCCGCGAGATGTGACTTGGGGCTTGGGGGTATTTGTTCTTTGGGTGTTGTTTTTGTTGGCCGGTAGTTTGCTGTGGGAAAAATTCGCCTTGCCCCTGGATTTGGGCCTGGTGGTGGTTTTTGGCGAGGTTGTGCTGCTGCTGCCGGTGTGGTATTTTACCGTTCACAAGTACGGGGTTGGGTGGGTCAAGCTGGGCTTGGGGGTCTTTCGCCCGGCAGCGGTGGGGATCGGTTGCGGCCTGATGGCGTTATCGTTGATTTTTAACTTGGCCTACGCCTCTGTGCTGGCCTTATTTAATTTGCAGGTTCAGCCGGATATTGACCTGATTTTTGACAATACCTCGTTCCCGTTGGCGCTTCTGTTTGGCGGGGCGGTGGTAGCCCCGTTTGTGGAAGAGGTTTTTTTTAGAGGCTTTGTTTTTACGGGGCTGCTGCGCCGGTGGGATTGGAAAAAAGCGGCCCTGGCCAGCGCGGGGTTGTTTGCCCTGGCCCATTTTGTGCCCACTTCATTTTTGCCCATTTTTATCCTGGGCCTGGTTTTTGCCTTTTTGTATCAATACTCCGGCTCTATTTGGCCTGCCGTTTTAATGCACATGCTCACCAACACCGTGGCTCTTTTGGCTGCGTATGCGGTTTCGCAGGGTTGGATACCGTCGCCCTGAGGGGCAGGAGAAACTTAAAGGCACTCGCTGCCCCGGCCTAAATAGGCTTGCTGAACTTCCTCGTTGGCCATCAAATCTTCAGCCGTGCCGCTCAACACTACCCGGCCCGTTTCCAGCACGTAGCCCCGGTCAGAAATGCCCAGGGCGGCGCGAGCGTTTTGTTCAACCAGCAGAATGGTGGTGTGATTGTTCTGGCGCAAGTGCTGGATGATCTGAAAAATTTCCTGCACCAAAATGGGGGCCAGGCCCAGCGAGGGTTCGTCCAGCAGCAGCATTTTGGGTTGGGCCATCAAACCCCGGCCAATGGCCAGCATTTGCTGCTCGCCGCCGGAGAGGGTGCCGGCCGCTTGTTTCTCTCGTTCCTTGAGACGAGGAAACAGGCTGAAAACGTACTCCATATCTTGTTTGACCGCCTGGCGTTCGCTGCGTTTTTGCAGCCGTCGGTATGCGCCCAGGGTCAGGTTATCGCGCACGCTCATGTTGCCGAACACCTGGCGCCGTTCCGGCACCTGGCTGATGCCGCTGCCGACAATGGTCTCGGGTGGCTGGCAGGTAATATTTTGGCCGTTCATTAAAATCGCTCCCTGGCGCGGCGGCACAGTGCCGGAAATGCTGTTGAGCAAAGTGGTTTTGCCCGCGCCGTTGCCCCCAATCAGCGATACAATTTCGCCGTCTCCCACTTCCAGGCAAACCTCGTGCAAAGCGCGAATATGGCCGTAGTAGGTGGAAATATTGTGGATTTCAAGCATCGGTTTTCTCCCTGTTTCTGGCCGAGGGTAACATGGCGCTTTGCCACTCCAGGCCCAAATAGGCCTGGATGACCATTGGATTGCACTGGATTTCAGACGGCGTGCCCTCGGCAATTTTTTGAGCGTAATGCAACACCGCCACCCGGTCGGCCACGCCCATTACCAAATTCATGTCGTGTTCCACCAGCAAAACCGTAATGCCTCTCAATTGGATGCGGTAAATGAGTTCGTTCAGGGTATCGGTTTCCACGCGGGTCAGCCCGGCGGCCGGCTCGTCGAGCAGCAGTAGTTTGGGCTGCACGGCCAAAGCCCGCGCAATTTCCACCAGGCGCTGCTGGCCGTAAGGCAGGGAGGCAGCCGGGTGATTGGCCCGCCGGGTTAAACCCACCAGGGTCAGGTATTCCATAGCCTGTTCTTGCAGGCGGGACTCTTCGGCGGCCACGCCCGGCCAGCGCAAAGCCGCTTTTAAAAAGCCGGCGCGGCCCTGGAGGTAGGAGCCGGCCATTACGTTTTCCAGCACCGTCATGTTGCCAAAAATTTGCAAATTCTGGAATGTCCGCACCACCCCGGCCGCGGCAATGCAGTGGGGCGGCCGCCCGGAGATACGCTGCCCGGCAAAGAGAATTTCACCCTTGTCCAGGGCGTGCGTGCCGGAAATGAGGTTGAACATGGTGGTTTTGCCCGCGCCGTTGGGGCCAATGAGGGCCATGATTTCTCCCGCGCGCACGGTCAAATCCACATTATGAATCGCCACCACACCGCCAAAATTTTTAGAAACGCGCCGGGTTTCAAGCAAAACCGGTTTTTCCGCCATACCTTTATTCCTTACTTCAAATTTCACCGCCAACCGAGGCCCGGGAGTCTTTCCACTTACGCCAGCGATTCACCATGCCGGTGAACAGCCCTTCGGGCATAAAGATCATGATCAACATCAAAATAAGGCCAAAGGCGATGATCTCGTATTCGCCGGAGGCCTGGGGAATGACGATTTCAATTAAATTGCCCACGTACTGGTCAATCAAAATAATAATGGCCGCCCCAAAGATGGCACCCCACACGCTGGCCAGGCCCCCGGCTACGGCCATTACCACCAACTCAATGGAGATGCCAATGCCAAATGACGACGGGCTGATGAAACCCAGATAGGTGGCGTGCAGCCCTCCGGCCAGGGCGCCATACGCCGCGCTCAGGGCAAAAACTTTGCGCTTGTAGGCGTTGGTGTTGATGCCTATGGTTTCGGCGGCTACCTCACTGGTGTGCAGGGCGCGCATGGCCCGGCCCACGCGCGAGTTAACAATGTTGAGCGACAGGGCTATGACCAGCAGGGCAAAAAACCAGAACAGGTAGTAGTAGTGAACATCGGTGGATAAGACCAGCGGCCCCAGGCTTAAATCCGGCACTCCCCAATGGAACCCGGACGGCCCGCCGGTCCACTCCACTTCTTGGGTGAGGACCAGAAAAAAGATAATGTTCATGCCCAGGGTGGCCATAGCCAGGTAATGCCCCCGCAGCCGAAAGATCAGCATGCCAATGAGATAAGCCAGCCCGGCGGCCAGGCCAATGCCGCTCACCAGGGCCAGCCAGGGAGGGATGTTGAGGTGGGTTGACAGGATGGCCGTGGTATAGGCCCCCAGGCCCAAAAAGGTGGCCTGGCCCAGCGAGATCTGGCCGGCGTAGCCCATAAGCAGCGACAGGCCAATGGTGAGCATGGTGAATTCGGCAATGAAGATGAGGATGGTCAAGATGTAGTTGTTCTGGATGCCCAGGGGAACCAGGGCCAGGGCTACGGCCAACGCGGCCAGGCCGGTTGCGTTTGGATGAGCGCGGATCCGGTTCAACATGCGCGCCTCACAATCCGGCCTGTTCGGCGGCCGCGGCCCGGCCCTTGAGCAAACCGCCGGCCCGCATGGCCAATACAATGAACAAAACCACAAAAGCCACCGCGTCTTTATAGCCGGACGAGAGCAAACCGGCGGCAAAGGCTTCGACAATGCCCAACAACAGCCCGCCGATCACCGCGCCCGGCAGGCTGGACACCCCGCCCATGGTGGCGGCCACAAATCCCTTGAGCGAGAGGATCAGGCCCCGGTCGTAGGTCATAAAGGTGGCCGGGGTGATAACAATGCCGGCAATGGCGCTGGTGGCCGCGCTCAGGCCAAAGGCGATCAGGGCCATGCGGGTGGCGTTGATGCCCATCAGTCGCGCCGCGCCCGGATTGGCCGCGCAGGCGCGCAGGGCCTTGCCAATGAGGGTGTAGTTGAAGAATAGGTAGAGGGCCGCCAACAAAACCACCGTTACCCCAATTACCCATACGCTCTGGCGGGTGAGCACGGCCCCCAAAATTTTGAGGGGCGGCCCCTGGGTAAAGGCGGGCAGGCGGTAGGGATCGGTGCTCCAGATCAGCAACGCCACGCCGCGCAGCACAAAGGCCGCGCCAATGGTAATGATGATCATGCTCAGCGCCGAGGCTTTCCGCGCCGGTTGGATGCCCAGCCGGTACAGCAGCAGGCCAACCACCACCGCCGCCGCCACGCCCAGCAGCGCGGCCAGCGGCAGGGGCCACGCCAGGTTGAACCGCACGTTGCCGCTCAACAGGTTCACTTTTTGCGACACGGTAATGGCCATAAACGCGCCGTACACGGCAAACTCGCCCTGGGCAAAGTTGACAATGCCGGTAACGTTGTGGATCACCACAAAGCCCAGGGCGATCAGGGCGTAGATGCTGCCCACCGTAATGCCTGAAACAAGAAATTGCACCAGTTGATCTTGAAGCGTCAAACTGACCTCCTTAATTAAACCCGCCGGCCGCCCTTGAGTTCATCCTGTAATTTTTGCAGCGCCGCCATATCGCCGGCCGCGGCCAATTGAGCCTGTTCCGGCCAGGAAGTGGGGTTGGCCAGGGCGGTCATATTGGCCTCATCTAAAATTTGTCGCAAGCGGCCCACGTCGGTTTGGGCCAGTTGGGCCAGGGTGGTGATTCCGGCGGCCTGCAAGACCCCGGCTATTTTGGGGCCAATGCCTTCAATGATTTTCAGGTCGTCCGGGGGGGCTGTTTGGGCTGCGGCAGGCGGAGCGGCAGTTTCTGCTTGAGATTTTTTTTGTTTCTCTTCATACAAAAACCAGATAACGGCAATAATGATCACCACCACCGCCACCAAAAAGAGAACCCAGAGCGGGATTCCGGCCAAGGTTCTTTGTTGTGCCTGGGCTACAGAAACCAGTATTACTCCCTTAAACAAATCTAACTGTGTCATAATTGACCTCCTTGAGATAGTGCTGAATGATTAAAATCCCAGCGAGTTGGGCATGAATTAACAATAGTTACAATCTACCGTAGGTGATCTTCATAGATAGCCCCGTCGGATATAGAGAAATCGTCGTGGTGTTTGCGGCAGATAAGAATCGGCCGGTTCATTCATCGTCACCCCTCCTCAAACCCTCCATACCTTGCTTCAAACTCCGCCAATCCTTCTTGCTCAAACTCCGTTTTTGACCACGGCCCATCCAATAGCTCCCTAAACTCATCCCGAATAACATACACCCATGCCGGCGCCTGCTCTCCATCCGCGCCAGTTACTTCAACTTCTACCCGTTTGTACAACCTTCCCTCAAATTTGTCTAATCGCGCCAAATCCGCGGTGGTCACGCCAAAATAGATAATGCCGTCTACAACGTCGTTGCCCTTGATCAGCCCTGGGTACGGTTCATTTTTTACCCTCAACCGTTGAAAGCCATACACCGCGCCGGATTTTTGGGGATAGGTTGCGGCGACAACCCTTGACCAAACCCTGTGGTACATCAACGAGCCGTAAGTAAACACATTCATTGCTGGTAAGCTATTATGATGAAATCCATAGTAGGGGCGACCAGCTGGTCGCCCCTACCTGGTGTGAACTACGAAAATGAGCGAAGTTTTATCAGGGCACTTCGCTGTACTTCTCCGGCGGCACGTATTCCCAGGCGCCGTTTTTAATTTGCACCAGCACCAGGGTTTCCTTGCCAATACCGTTGTGGTCTTGCGCCGACAGGTTGAACACGCCGGAGATACCGGCAAAGTTCTGAATGGTTTCCAGGTAATCGCGGATGGCCGCCGGGTCGGGGCCAACGGCTGCCAGGGCCATAATAGCCATCTGCATCGAGTCCCAGGCGTGGCCGCCAAAGGTGCTGGGCGTGCTGCCGCCGGTGTAGTCGGTGTAGTCGGCAATGTACTGCGTGATCACCTCTTTTTGCGGGTCGCCGGCGGGCAGGTCGTCGGCCACCAGCATTTTGCCAATGGGGAAGAGCACGCCTTCGGCGGCTTCGCCGGCCAGGTCAATAAAGGCCTGGTTGCCGATGCCGTGATTGTGCATAATGGGCATTTCCAAACCCAGGTCGCGGAACTGCACGGTCAGCGGCGCGCCTTCGGCCGGGGTGGCGTGGGCAATAAGGGCCTGGGCCCCGGAGCCGGCTATTTGGGTAAGCTGGGCCGAAAAGTCGGTGTCGGCCGGTTCAAAGGTGCCTTCCCACACAATCTCCAGGCCTTGCTCGGCGGCCACTTCTTGCAAGGCCAGCATTGAATCGGAGCCAAAACCGTTGTTCACTCCAAACGAGGCCACCTTGGTGATGCCCTTGGCCTTCAACCAGTCGGCCTGCACTTGCGATACGGGCACGTTCATCTGAGGTGTTTTAAAAATCCAGTAACGCTCTTCCACCGGCTGAATGATGGCCCCGGAAGCGGCATTGGAAATAAAAGGCACTTTGGCTTCGGTGATGGTGCCAATCACGGCCATGCTCACCCCGCTGGAGGTGCCGCCCACAATTACCGGCACACCTGCTTCCACCAGCTTTTTGACAATCAACACGCCCTCGTCGGCGTTGCTCTGGTCGTCTTCCATGATGATCTCCAGCTTATGCATCTTGCCGTCTGGCCCTTTGATGCCGCCCGCTGCATTCACCTGCTCCACAATCATATTGGCCGTATCCCGTTCCGGCACGCCCAACGATGAAGCCGGGCCGGTGACCGAGAAAAATACGCCAATGGTGTACGGCTCGCCTTCTTCGCCCGCCGGCGCCTGTTCTTGGGCCGCCGGCGCTTCTTCTTGCGGCTGGGCCGGGGCCGGGGCTGCCGCCTGGCCGCAGGCCGTCACCAGTAAAGTTAAAACTGCCAAAACGGCTAAAACTTTTAGAAACTTATAGTTTTTCATTCTCTTCCTCTTTGCTTTATTTAGATAATTTGTTTTTTTATCCAATTTGTAATTTGCTACTTGCGGTTTGTAATTTGCTACTTGTCCAACTGTCGCCTGTCTATCACCCGTTTGGCTTTGCCCAGGCTGCGCTCGATGCTCTGCGGTTTCATCAGTTTGACCGTGCAGTGGATCACCAGCGCCTGGTGCAAACGTTCTTCTATCTCTTTTTCCAGCGTTTCCAGGCGCTGAGGGTCAACGGGCATAAAGAGTCTGTCCACGCCCTCTACCCAAATTTCCACGGTATCCAGCTCGTGCCGGCCCCGGTCAACCATGATCTGGTAATGCGGCTCCAGTTCGCTGAACTCAAGCAGAACCCGCTCGATTTGCGAGGGGAAAACGTTGACCCCGCGAATGATGAGCATATCGTCGGTGCGGCCCAGCACCTTTTCCATGCGCACGATGGTCCGGCCGCAGGCGCACTTTTCGGCATGCAGCACGGAGCGGTCGCGGGTGCGATAGCGGATAATGGGCATGCCTTCGCGGGTGAGGGTGGTGAACACCAGTTCGCCTTCAACGCCGTAGCCCAACGGCTCGCCGCTGGCGGGGTCAATGATTTCGGGGTAGAAGTGGTCTTCAAAAATGTGCAGCCCGTTGCGATGCTCGCACTCAATGGACACCCCGGGGCCGATGATCTCGGTTAAACCGTAGATGTCAAAGGCTTTGAGGTTAAGCGCGGCTTCAATTTCTTCGCGCATTTTTTGGGTCCACGGTTCCGCTCCAAAAAAGCCGACCCGCAGGCTCAGTTGGTCTTTGATCTTGATGCCTTCAGCCGCCGCCTCTTCGGCAATGACCAGGGAATAAGAGGGGGTACAGCACAACACCGTTGCCCCAAAATCTTCCATCAGCATCAATTGCCGCCGGGTCAATCCCGCCGAGGCCGGGACAACAGTGGCCCCGATCTTTTCCGCGCCAATGTGAAAGCCCAACCCGCCGGTGAAAAGGCCGTAACCGTAGCTGTTATGCACTACGTCGTTTTCGGTTACGCCGCCGGCAAAGATGGTGCGGGCCATTACTTCGGCCCACAGGTCAAGATCGGCCCGGGTGTAAGCGCCCACGGTGGGCTTGCCGGTGGTGCCGCTGGAGGCGTGGATCCGCACCACGTCTTTGAACGGCACGGTGAGCATGCCCCAGGGATAACTGCGCCGCAAGTCCTCTTTGTTGGTAAAGGGGAGTTTGGCGATGTCGGCCAGCGATTGGATGTCGTCCGCGCCAACACCTGCTTGCGCCAACTGTTCCCGGTAAAAGGGCGAGGTTTTGGCCGCGCGTTCAACCGTCGCCTTGAGCCGTTTCAATTGCAGTTTGCCCAACTCTTCGCGCGGCATGGATTCAAATTCCGGATTCCAAATAGGCATAGGATTCCCTCCTGGGTGATATTCTTATGTGATGACAGGGTATGAACATAGTTGCCGTCCGGCTCCTATGAGCCAGACCAGGAACGTGGGGGGCGCGTTACCAAACTTTTCTCAACTTCGCCCCATCTCCAATTACGGGGAGAGCGGTTGAGACCACGGTCCGGTAACGCTAGGGCCTTAAGAATTTGGTTTTTTCGGCTTCGTAAAACATTGGGTTAGGTCTCCGCCAACCATTGTCTTTCGCGCCCGGCAAAAAAGGCCTGGCGATTGACCGCCACGTGCCGGGGCGGGACTCTGGCGGTCAAAACTTCCAACCAATCCTCGGCAGGCACATCCATCACCGACGACAGCGCGCCAAGCAGCACGCTGTTGGCTACCCGCGCATTTTGTAGTCGTTCGGCCACGCCAAGGGCGTCAACCAGTAAAACTTGTCCGGCCACTTTTTGGAACGCAGCCACAATCTCTTCGGGCGAGGGGTAAGTGGCTGCGCCAAAAATAATTGACGTGGGCGGGATGCGTTGTTGGTTGATAACGGCCACGCCGCCGGGGCGCAAAAAGTCTATCCAGCGCAGGCTTTCCAGCATTTCCTGGGCAATCAGATAATCGGCCGCGCCTTTTTCGCACAAGGGCGAGGCCACTTTTTCGGCCCAGCGCACGTGGCTGATCACCGCGCCGCCGCGTTGAGCCATGCCATGCACTTCTGACTTTTTGGCGTCCAGGCCAAGGTGCAGGCCGGTTTGGGCCACCACATCGCTGGCCAGGATGGTGCCCTGGCCGCCGACCCCGGCTAAAACAAAGTTGGTTGTGCTCATTGTTTTTTCCCTTCCTTCTCCGCCCCGGCCTCTATGGCCTGGCGGGCGCACACGTCAAAACACAGGCCGCAGCCCACGCACATGGCCGGGTCTATCCAGGCTTTTGGCCGCCCGCTTTTTTCGTCCAACTCGTCAGATTTGGCAATGGCCGGGCAGCCGATGCGAAAACACATGGTGCAGCCGTTGCAATCTTCGGCAATCACGGTGTACGGCTTGCGGTGATGGGCGCTCTCAAACATGCAGATGGCCCGGATAACAACTACCGCCGGTTCGTTAGCCGCCATTGCGGCGCGGATGGCCTGCTCCAGCCCCTTCAAATCACGCGCTTCCACCTCGGCCACGTGGCGCACGCCCAGGGCGCGGGCCACATTGGCAATGCCGATCAGCTCGCTCTGGCTGCCCCGCAGGGTTTTGCCCGTGCCGGGATGACCCTGGTGGCCCGTCATGCCGGTGGTGCG
>JAFGDY010000277.1 GCA_016931895.1 Anaerolineae bacterium | reverse complement strand
GGTGGCCGTGACCCAATCGAGCCTGGCCGCCTTGCTGAGTAATCGCGGTCAATACGAGGAGGCCGAACGTCTCTATCAATCGGGGTTGGCCATTTGTTATGAGGTACAGGAATTGCAAGGGATTGGCGTATTTCTGCTGGGCCTGGGCCAACTGGCCCAGGCCCAGGGGAATCCGGATGAAGCCCTGGCCAAATTCCGGGAAGCGCAGCAGCAGTTTGTGGCCATTGGCCTGACCAACTGGGCCGCGCAAGTAGAACAACTGATTCGGCAAGTTCAAGGGGAAGCGCAAGGATTAACCCTGGATGATGTATTAGCTTTGATCAAGTCCGCCCAAAATGGCAATCAAGAGGCCGGGCAGCAGGCGTGGCAAATCAGCCAGTCGCTCAAACAAAGCAACGATTATGCTATGTCCGCCTTGGGCCAGGCGCTAGAAAGCATCCTGGCCGGGGAGTCGCCTGAAACCGCCACCACCAACCTGCCGCCTGACCTGCGGACGGCCATTGTCCAGGCGCTTACCTAACCTAAAACAACACCCAGATCAGATCGAGTTGAACTGCATTGGGGACGCCGTAGCCGGACGGATAGAGAGTTTTTGTTAACCTTACTCTTCCACTATCTCCATCGCTGCAAAATGCTCCAACAGCAGCCGGTGGATAAAAATATACCCTCCACCCACTTCCCGCAGGTAAATGCGCTCGGCGGCAAAGTCAAGAAATCGAACCAGGTGCCAGAGTGCGCAGTCGTTGCGGTAGAGAAAAAAACGAATGGTGTAGTGTTTGAGAACCGTGCCTCCGCCAAAAACAAGCCCAAAAATATACCCATTTTAAGAAGGGAATGGTCAATGTCGAGGGGTTTTAGGGCATCTTCCATTTCGGTCTGGGTGATGTCTCCACGGATAGTCTGTTCCACCAGGCCAATCGCTTCTTGGTGGTCATCAATCTGGTTTAGCAGCCGAAGATCAGCTCTAGACGATTGCCTGGCCTCACGTTCTTTGAGGTGGTTCAGATTCTTAGGCAGTTGCTGCAAAACACATTTGAGGTTGGTCATGGTAGCCTGGGGTCTATCATTCCCCCATTTTATCATAGATACGTCGCGGCTGACAATTGGATTTTGCAGTACGGGTGGTTTTTGGATATTTGGAGGGTATTTACTGCGTCTATGACTAATTCTACGCAGTAAATGTTAATCCAGAGATCATTTGAATAGCTCTTTTTGAAGGGTTACCTCTATGCAAGATTTGCATAGTAGACGTGGAAAAGATGAGCCCCCCCCAACTTTTGGACAGTAGATCAAAATATATTACTCGGTAATATAGCCCCCCTTGTGACCTTGGCCGTCCCGAAAAGCAAACCCACTTGCAATTGACGAAACTGACAAGTGGGGATTGTGAGGGATGGGAGTGAGAGAGGGGCATACGATTCTTCAGCCGGGGGGTGATAATAACAACAAAAAATACTGTCCAGTTGACTGGGCAGCACCTTGTTGCTAAGATACCCTGCAATCTTGATTAGGCGCTGTCTCACCTAATCAGGGTAAAGCCCCAAGTGCCAAAGGTTTCTTTATTCTGATCCATTGTATCATAGGTGTGGGGTCGTGACAATCAAAACAAAGAAAAAGGCCAGCCCGCGGGCTGGCCGGTGGTTATTCCAAGTCAACCACCGTCTCTATGGTAAGCCAATTTTGTCGGTTGAGTTTTGCAATATTTGTATGTGATGCGAGTAAAAAAATAGACCCCTCAAGCCAAAGCGCGGGAATATTGCGGCTTGGTTAGTTTTGGTTATAACCGGCCGCAGGGGTGAGGTAACCGGCAAAGCTGGTGATTGGATTTGCCCGCTCATTCTGGCCATAGTGTGGGTTTAGCAGAATAAGGGATCAGAGGCTGGCGGCCTTGGGCGGCAAACGCAGTTCGTAGCCCATGCTCCGCCTGGTCAAGATATATTCGGGGATGTTTGGGTCGTCCTCAATTTTTTGGCGTAACCAGCGGATATGCACGTCTATAGTACGAGAATTATCTGACCCATCGGTATGCCACACTTCTTGCATCAGTTGGTTGCGGCTCACAATTCGGCCAACGTTATCCATCAGCAGAGCTAAAAGTTTTGTTTCTTTTGGGGTGAGATGAAAGGCTGTTTCCCCTTTGATAAGCATAGTTTTTTCCAAATCTAACACCAAATCGCCTGCTTGCAAAACTTTTTTGGTTTGTCGCTCAGGCATGAGCGTCCTCCTCTTACATTCACTTAACGTGTTTAAAAATATGGTGGTACTTTAGAACTACCACATTTGGCCTCAGACGACTATAGGAAAAATGTCCTGATGCCAGCATGCCGGTTAAGATTATCACCGCCGTGGTGATCCCTGCCAGCCAGTTGCCCCACACCACGCTCCGGGGATGATAGGTCATGCTTATTTGATACGTTCCCGGCTCACTCAAATAAACGCCGCGCAGCAGCCCATTCACTTTTTCCACAGGTTGAGGCGAGCCGTTCACCCTGGCTTGCCAGCCGGGGTACCAGATTTCGCTCAAAACCAGCCAGCCCGGTGCAGGGATTTCGGTTTTTAATTCAATTTGGTCGGCGGAATAGTGGGTAATGGTGGCTACTGACGGTGGGCGGCTGACCGCTGTCCCCCGGTCGCCAACTGCCAAGGTGTATGCTTCTATGATAGCGACATCGGCCAGATTAGGCAAGTTTTCCAATTGGGTCAGCCAGTTGGTTTGGGCGGGCAGGACTTGATGAGTCACCCAGGCACGGGGGAGCGTGTATTTGTTGCGATAGATGAACGTGCCCTCGATGTCCGTTTCCAGGGTCAGGCCGGGCCGGTCCATAGGAAAAGCCGAAGCTAAATAGGTGACGTTAAGCATGCCCAGCAACTTGAGATTGGGTTTGGTATGTTGCAACGCCAAGGCGGGATTGCCGCCGCCAAAATTGGGAATAGTGACGCTGAAACTGGGGTCGTGATAGCCGCCGGCCCGGGCCATATACTGATCGTAAATGGCCAGGTGGACCGGCTCAACGCCGTCGGCCAGGTGCAGCCCCGCAGCAGCGGCTGTTTGGCTGGGCAGGCTATAGCTGGGCGAATAAACCCGAAAAAGCCCCGGCTTTTGGGCCAGGTATTGCGCCGCTGCCCGGCCCGGCGCCAAGGCCTCTTCCAACGGCGCAAAACGCATGAGCGAGGCATCGAACCAGGCCAAATCCAGGAACAGCAACAACCCCAACAGAACAACGGCCCGTTGCGCCGAGATAACGCGCCTGGCCCGGAACAAAATCAAACCCAGGCCAAGCGGCGCAAAAATAGCCAGGGCCAGCGCAGAGCGGCGAATTTGCTCCCCACCAAAAGCCAGCCCCAGGCCGGTCAACAAAGCGAATGTTCCCAAGGCTACGACCAGGCGGGTTAGCCATTGGCTGGCCCTGGTTGACCAGCGGGCCTGTTGCAGATGGTCTATGGCAAAACCCACCAGCGCGGCCAGGGCCATCGCCCCCACAAAGAACATGCGCGCCGGGGTCCGCACCCAGCCAAAACCGGGCGTAAAATAATAAAAAAGGCGATGGACAGGAGTATACGGTCCCAGGGCAAACAGGATGGTGAAAATAAACAGCAGGCCGTAGAACCACGTCCAGCGCTTTTTGCGGGCCAGGCCAAAGGGGGCCAACAACAGCGGGATCAACCCCAAATAGACAACGTACTCGTGCGCGCCTGCGGCCGAAGGGAGAAACAAACCCACCAATAATTGCGCCGGCGATAGGGCATATTCGGCGGCTTCGTTCAGGCTGAGGGCGCGGTTGCTGAATTGGCTCAACTCCAGCAGCGGCAGAAGTTGGGCCGCTCCCAATAACCCGGCCAGGCCGGGGATGCTGAGCAAAAGCAGCCAGAGTTGTTTGATCGCGTTCAGGCGGTGATGGGGGCGGATAAAGACAAAGTGCCAGGCAACCACCGCGCCAGACAAATAAACACTGTAGATTACGGGCAGGGTGTGGGTGGTGACTTGCAGCGCCAGGGCCATGGCGGTCAAGATTGTCCATTTCAGGCGAGAGCGCGGCCAGGGGGCGGTCATCAATTTCATTAAACCGAATAAGACCCAGGGTAGCCAGGCGATGGCTCCGACCATACTCACGTGTCCCCCGGCGGCGTGGGCCAGCCATTTGCCGTTAAGGGCAAACGTCAAACCGCCAAGCAGCGCGGCGGTAGCGGAACAGCGATGACATTCGCGTAGTAAGAAGAATATCCCCAGCCCCCCCACCAATAAGTGAAAAATAAAGAGGAAATTAAAAATAGGCTCTATGGGCAAAATAAGAAACAGCCATGCCGGAGGATAGGAGAGCATGGCCAGTTGGTTGGCGGCCAAAGGCATCCCACTCAGGATGAGGGGAGTCCAGTGGGGCAAGCCTTCCCCCCCCTGCCAGCTTTGGGCCATCAACTGGGCTTTGGGCCAGTGGATGACCATTGTGTCTGAGTAAGGGCTGAAGGTGGGGTGTAGAATGAGAAAAGGATTGAGCAGGGCCGGCCAAAAGAGGCTGAGTATCGCCAGGGTGAGCAGGGGGAAAGGCCAGAGAGTTTTTCTGAAAACCATGATTTTTTGTTGACGAATTAACCATCAACCAAATTGCCGCTCCGCACCAAAAAGAAAACGCCAAATAAGATAAAGGCCACGCCCAAAATCCGTTCCCAGCCCACGTATTCGCCAAAGAAGAAGCGGCCAATCAGCAACGTGAAAACATAGGTCAAAGCCACCATGGGAAAAGCCAGGCTGAAATCCAGCTTGGAGAGCACATCCATCCAGAGAATGGCGCTGAAGCCGTACAGGGCAAAGCCAACAATCACCCAGGGCGTGTGCATAAGTTTCAGTAAACCGGGTAAGCCCTCCGATAAACTCACCCCGCCAATGGCGTTCAGCCCAACTTTGATTGAAGTTTGGCCGGCCGAAAGTAACATAATGGACACCAGGCCCAACATAAAGGTCCAAATCATTGTGGTAGACACCTCCGTTTTTAACATTTTAAGCCTCATTTGAATGGAGATACAGTAATAATCCGGTCAGAGAATAACCGTCTCTAATTAATTTAGCGCCAATCATCCGGCGAATTTCTTGTAACGATACCCACCGGCACGCTTTTATTTCATTGCGGTCAAAATCTCCCATTTTTTGAGTGGCCTGGCAGGAGACGAGATGAAATACCAGGTTTGATATACCGTTGATGGGATGATACGTGTAAAGCAGTTGGTGGCCCGTTGTTTCATAGCCCGATTCTTCCCGCACTTCGCGCCGGGCTGCCGCCAGAACGGTCTCCCCCGGTTCCGCGTTTCCGGCCGGTATTTCCCATTCAACGGTATCGGTAGTATAGCGATAGGCTTGCACCAGCAAAATTTGGCCTTGCGGATTGATCACCACCACCCCCACCGACGTTTTGCCAAATTCCAGGATATGATGTTTTTCCACAATGCGCCCGCCGGGGAATTGCACCCTGTCGGTGTACAGGCTGACCCAGGGATTTTCGTAGATCACGGTGCGGGCCAATCTTTTTGGTTTCATGGGGAACCTCGTTGATAAACGGCCACATCCCCGGCCGCAAATACCGGCGGATACTGCGCCAGGTTTTGAGGCCGGCCCAAAGCCCGCTCCGACGGGCCATAGATGACAAAATCCGGCGGGGGAGCGACCATCTTTAGCTCGCCGCGATAAAAGGCTTCAACCATATCTTTTTTGGCGGTGGCCTTAATGGTTTCAAAAGGATGGCCGTAAAAGGCTCGCGCCCCGGTTTGGCCGGGCACAAACAGCCCCAGGCGAGGCGAGGCCAGGATAATATTGTTTTGCCCGGAATGTTGGCGTAGCCAGTCAAAGGCTAAAATTTCTTGCTTCTGCAAAAAAAACTTGGCCGTTGTTTCCGACTCGGCTGGCGCTTGTAACATGCCCAATAAGGGGATACTCCACACAAAAAGCGTGCCCAAGGCCCCCATCGTCACCACCATATTTTTGACCAGGCGGCGTTGAGCCGGTTTTAGGCGACTGTGAGCCAGCCAGCGGGTCAGGCCAATGGCGGCCAGCAGGCACAAGGGCAGATGCAACCCGTTGATGAGCCGGCGCTGCAAGTTGAAAAAAGGCAGGTAAACCAGAAAGAGCGTGGTCAGCGTCCACCACAGTACCACCCACTCGTTTGAAACTTTATCATCTCCGCGGATCACCATCCAACCGCCCACCATCGCCAGCAGGCCAACCGGGCCATAACCAAGAGCCAGGTTCGCCAGGGTTGGGGCCGGGGTAACGTTTTGGGCGCTCCAACCGGCCAGAACCGGGTTGGCGATAGAAACCCAATAATCGTAAAAAATAATCGGGGCTGCAAAAACAACAACGCTCAAGGTAAAGCAAATTTGCGTTAGGGGCAAATATCGCCGGTTAAGGTAGAACCAGCCCAGGCAGACGAGCAGCACGGCCCAGGTGGTCAACAGGGCAAAAGGCAAAACGAGGGCCAGAACCAGGGCGGCCAGACCGGCCAGAAGGAAGAAGAAAATTTGTTTTTTGATGCCCGGCACGGGCGGCGGCCAGAGCGCAATTTGCAGAATGATCAACATCAAGGCTATAGCCAGGGGAAAGTGGGGGTTGGCGTAGAGGCTGTAGGGCACAAAGGCCTCGGGCACCCACAGGTCAATGGGCAAGGCGTTGAATATGGCCCCCAACCAGCCCAGGCCGGAGGCGGTGCATAATAAAATAAAGGCCAGCCGCCGTTCGGACGGGTGGGGCGTAACCAGATTGACAAAACGGAAGGCGGCCAGCAGCAAAATCAACCCGGCCAGCAGCCGCGCCAGATGAAAAACAAGGATCAGCGGCAGGTGGGCCAACCGGGCCAAATGTCCCAGGGCCAGGTAAAAGGTGAAAATGAACGCGCCCTGGTGTGGTTCCGGGGTGTAGGTGAGGTGAAAGAGCCAGTGGCCGTCGAAGCCCTGCCGCATTTTGGCCAGGTAGGATTGTCCATCGTAAGGATTGACCAGGATTCCGGCAAAATGCCAGCCCTCTGGCGCCATCAGCAGGGCCACCAGATATGGCACACAACTAAAAAGAAGAATGGCTGCGGTCCAGCCAATGGCCCAACGCCACTCCGTCTTCACACCCCTAAAGAGAGATGAACCAGGGAACCGGCCTCCGCTGAATGAAGCCATCATCGGAAAATCCTCAACAGGGGCGATTGCGTTTCGAGCATGTAAATAACCCCATCACTCTGCCCCATGGCGAGACCGGCAGGAGGAGCCTGGTTGGCGGTGGAATAAACGCGGCTCACGCTAAAATCATTGGGCGTAATTTGCCAGAGCCCGGTTGTTTCTGAGGCCAGGAGCTGGCCGGTGGGGGTCAGGGCCAGCGCCGAGGCCGTCCGCAGGGGAAAGTCAGGCCCGCCGCCGACCAGGGCCACCCGTTGCAGGGTAGGCGTTTGCCAGACGGCGAGGCCACGATAATCCGGGGCCAGGGCGCTGAGGGCGTAAAGCCGCCGACGTTCGGCATCAAAGGCCAGGTCAAGTATCGGCCCGCCGGCCGGTGGCGTTTGGGCGGTGATGTCCAGGGTATCGGCGTCAAGAGCGATCACCTGCGGCCCGGCCGGTAAAGAGAGATAAAGCCGGCGGGCGGCCGGATCGAAAATAACCTGATTGGGTTGGTGAGCCAGCGGCAGGGCCGCGAGCAGTTGTAACAGATCGTCGCTCAAAACCAGGAGCCGCTCGTGTTTGGCGTCGGCCACAAACAGGCGGTGGGTGGCGGCGTCGCGGGCCAGGCCGCGCGGCCGGCCCAGCCCGCCCACTTGATTGACCACCTCTCCGGCCGGCAGGTCTACCAGGGCCACGCTATCGGCAAAGGTAAGGTAGGCCTGGCCGGGAACAGGCGTATCGGTAGAGATGGCCTGGGGAACGTGGTCAAAAGAGATGGTGTGGATAGGTTGGCCGCTATCCAGGACAAAAATTTGCAGGCTTCCTCCGGCGTTTGATGCATCAGCCAAAATAATAGCGCCCAAACCGGCGGTTTCGGCCAGGGCCAGGGCGCGCGGCTCACCGGCCAGGCCAAACGATTCGCCCCCGGCCGGCAGGGTCGGGCCGAAGGCAAATGGCTGTTTGCCAGGGCCGCAGCCACAATTTTCCATTGGGTTCAGGGCCGATGACAGACCCGCCGATTGTAAAGCGGCGCCTGCCTTTAAAAAGTGACTGGGCACAATGGCCCCCGGCGGTGAAATTTGATCTACCCGGTGGTACCACGGCCCGGTCTGGCCGGGCGCGCGAAAGATGATGGGCAGATAATAGGTCAATTGGAATTTGTTCTGGGCTTGCACTTCTACCGGCGCGGCTTCAGCGACAAAAGCGGTGTGGCCGTTGCGCTCACTGCCGCTGAGTTGGCTGGGGTAAGTGCCTGTCACTACGTCAGGCCCAATTATGGCCCGGAAGGTGATTTGATAGCCGTAAGGCCGCAGTTCGCCGGCCGGTTTGGGCAGGGCGGCCACTGCCTCAAATTGGGGATGTTTGGGGTAGGGCCAGGTGGGATACACCCAATCAAAGTTGGCCCACTGGCCGGAGGTGTCGCTTAACTGGAAGGGGGTTACGGTCACCACTTCCGGCCAATTTTGCCAATAGGCGCTGAAGGCGTCGGAGATGTAGGCGGCCCGGTTGGTTTCGTTGATGGGGCTGAAGCCCTCAAAGCCAAAAACGTTGTTGCCCAGTTCGTAGCCGGTTTCGGTGAGTATCACTTTAACGTTTGACCGGCCGTAGGCGTTAAGGAGCGCCACTTCCTGGGTGTAGCAGTCAATGGCATACTCGCCGTAGCGGGCCGTGCCGTTATGATTGTTGTAGGAAGCAGGGTGGTTGTAGGGGTAGCAGTGGCTGGCCCACACGTCAAAAGCGTCTTTAAAGCCGGGCACGGCCAGCATTTGGCTTAAAAACGATAAATGGCCGGTGGTGGGCACAATGGCCCCGTTGACCACGCGAATACGGGCGTCGCCCAGGCGATGAATGGCATTGGACACGGCCACAAAAAAGCGGGCGTATTGGGTAGGGTTGGGCGAGCCGCTCCATTCAATCCAGAGGTTGGGTTCATTCCATACTTCAATGTAGAGTGGATTGGTATCGCGGCGGGGCAGTCCGGCCACAAACCGGGCGTAGGCCTGGGCAATTTCGGCGTAATCGCCGTTGGGGCCGGGGTCCGGGGCCTGCCAGAGGCCGTTAACAAACTCTCCTTGCAGCCGTAAAACAGGGATGAGGTTGCGGGCGTAGGCTTCGAGCACGTAGTTGACGGCGCACTCACCGGGGCCGGTGGTATTGGCGTTGAGACCGGAGAAAAGCTGTTTCAAATAACCGCCATTGCCCGCCAGTTCTTTGGCCCCATCAAGGTGCAGGCCGGGCGGCGCGTTTTCACAAAAATAGACCATGGTATGGATGCCATAGGGATTGTGTACCTCAATGCCAGCGGCGGGCAGGTGATATGGCCCCCAGGTGAGGGTTTGGCCGTTGATGGCCGGCTCGTGGCTTTCCAGGGGCCAACCCTCGCCCATAGCAATGGTGGAGCCGGGAATATAGGTAAAGCTGATGGGCAGGGTAATGGTCAATACGCCGTCGTACACAATCTGGTCGGTGTGATTGAGCAATTGCAGCCGGTAGGTGGTTTCTCCGCCGGGATAAGTGCCGCTGGCCCAGCCGCCAACGGACAGCGCCGGCTCAGCCTGGGATGTTGGGGCCGGAATGATAAAAAAGGCCAGGCCCAGGAGCAGGGTGAGGAGATTGAAGAGTATCGCTAAACGCAAAGTCGCCCAGATGCCGGGATGCAAAATTCTTTGGCTCACGGGTGAAAAGTGGACGGATATGTCACCACGAGCCGGAGGCGAAATGGTCTCCACCTGATGATTGGGAATTGCATCGCTTCGCTCGCAATGACGTGCACAGATTCTACACATAAGCCAGTTCTTTATATTTTCTCTGGGCGGTAACAACTTCCACAAATTAAATTAATTTTCAGAGGAATTTATCTCTAAAATGCGGAAGTTGCCCTAAACAAAGTTTAGGCTTAATCCTTAGCCCTAAGCCTCGATATAGGCTAACATGGTGGCAAACGGCCTAAAGCCAACCCGCTCGTAAACCCGGCCCGCCCGCTCGTCGGCGGCGGACAGGTAAACGTATTTTACACCTTGAGCAAAGGCCGTGCGAACGGCCAGGGCTGTCACTGCGGTGGCAATTCCCCGGCGGCGAAACGGTTTTAGCGTGGCCAGGCCCGCTATCTCGGTCAGCCCGTTATGGGGGGTGGTGAACATGCCGGCGCTCACCGGCCGGCCGTTCAACCGGGCCAGAAAAGCAATCCCGCCATGCAGGTCGTTGATAAATCGCTGCGCCTCGCTTGCGGTGATCGCGGCGGTCTGGTCCGGGTCAAAGCCCTGCCGCTCAACGCTCACGTAATCCTGAAACTCGCTGAGCGGCGAGATGTCGGTGAGCGGCGTAATTATCAACCCGGCCACTTCCGGCGCCGGGCGATAGGTTTGGGCCGAACAAAGCATGGCCCGGTACCGGCCCTCTTCCGCAAAACCGGCGGCGGCCAAAGCCGAAGGCAGGCCGGGCGCGAATTCTTCAATAAATTCAAACCGCGGCTGGCGCTGGCGGCTGCGGAAGGTCTGGCGCAGGACCGCCAGCGAAACGCTCCAGTCCTCGCGCTCCGGTTCATCCGGGATGGCGTAGTTGAAAAATTTAAAAGCCTCGGTGGGATGGAAAAAACAGGTAAAGGGCGGCGCGGCCACAGACTGGTATTGTTGGCGGGCATTGTAACGTAGATAAGCCTGCAAGCGGGCAACGGACAGCATGTCAAACAATCACCTTAAGGAGTACACAATGAGCTGTTTCTCTGAACTAAAGATGAATGTCAAAGACTCCCTCGACATTCATCCCTCATCCCTCATCCCTCATCCTTCAGCCTTCATCCTTAAAAGGGTTGGGCCAAAAGAATCTCTCTGACCGCAAGCGGCATGGCATTGGCCGCCTGGATGGTTTCGACCAGGCGGTGAATCTGCGGCAGATGTTCGGCAATATAAACCTGGGCCATCGCCTTTTTGCGCTCGAGGCTGCGCGCGTCTTGCAACAGCAGCCAAGAGTTGATCAGGTAGATGCCCATATCGGCCAGGTCCGAAGCGTAATAATCAACCACCTCGCGGTCGTGCTCTTTGAGATGGTCGGTAGCGCGTTTGAATTGCTCATTGGCATCGAGCAATTGGGCCTTGAGTGAGGCCAGTTCCGGCCCGTACTCTTGAGCGGCATAGTTGTCCAGCAGTTCATCCAGGGCGTGGCCCAATAATTTGCCGATGGCGGCCACAATTTGCAACTGGCTGGTGCCCTCGTAGATGTTGGTAATGCGCACGTCGCGGTAGTGACGCTCCACGTTGAACTCTTTCATATAGCCCACCCCGCCGTGAATTTGCATGGCCTGGTAAGCCACACGATTGCCCATTTCGGTGGCATAATATTTGGCCAGCGGCGTTAGGGCGTCGGCCAGATTAGCGGCCTGTTTCTGGCGCGCTTTGGCTTCCTGGTCTAGTTTGCCTTCTCCGGCAGCGTGATCGTAGGCTTTGAGCAGGTCAACCCAGCGCCCGGTTTCGTAAACCAGGGCGCGCGCGGCTTCAATTTCGCCCCGCATCAAAAGCAGCATGCGCGAAACCGCCGGAATGTCTTTGATGGGCTTTTTGAACTGGGCGCGCTCGTGGGCGTAATCATGCGCCTCGCGGTAAGCCGCCTCGGCAATGCCCAACGCCTGGGCCGAAACCGCCAGCCGCGCCCCATTCATCAGGGCCATGGCATACCGGATCAGGCCAAAGCGACGCTTGCCGATGAGGATGGCCGGGGTATTGTTGTACTGAATCTCGCAGGTGGGCGAGGTGCGAATGCCCAACTTGTGCTCAATGCGGCGGATGTGCACGGTTTCATCTTTTTCCACAAAAAACATTGATAGGCCGCGGGCATCGGCGCTGCCCTCTTCGGTGCGGGCCAGCACCAGGCTGATGTCGGCGCAGCCGTTGGTGATAAAACGTTTGACCCCGTTGAGTCGCCACTGCCCGGTTTCTTCATCATAAGTGGCCTTTGTTTGCACTGCGCCCAGATCAGAACCGGCGTCGGCCTCGGTCAAGATCATCGCGCCGTTAACCTCGCCCCGGCAGAAACGCGGCAGCACCCGCTGCTTTAATTCTTCGTCGCCAAACTCGTTAATGGTGGAGGCAATCTCTTGCAGGCCAAAAATAGTCATCAAACCGCCCTCGGCCCGGGAAACCATTTCCACCATCATCTGGTAAATGGTTTCCGGCAAATTCAGACCGCCGTATTGCCACGGCAGCATGGCCCCGTTCAACTCGGCCTGCTGCAAGGCCTCAATCGCCACCTGGGTAGCCTGAGCATAACGTACCTCGCCGTCCTCAAAGTGCGCGCCTTCCTCGTCGGCCTCGGCCGCGCGGGGAGCGATCACGTTGGCGCAGATGTCGCCCAGCACTTCCAGCAGCAGCCGGTAGTTGTCTTTGGCGTCTGCGTAATTGCGCGGCGCCGTGGGATACTCTTTGCTGTAACTGTACCCCTTTTCCTTGAGTTCCAAAACTTCGCCCAGGTCCAATTTGTCCAAATGAAACTCGAGGTCGTGATTATCCAGAAAAAAATTTTCAGCCATTTTTGCTACTCCCTATTTGGCTTTCTCGCGCAGGGCGCGGATGATGAGGGGGATC
>JAFGDY010000276.1 GCA_016931895.1 Anaerolineae bacterium | reverse complement strand
AGAAAATAGCCTGGACCCGATAAATTTTAACGACCAATTTTTATTTCGTGCTCAAAAAAGTGTCAACTAAATTGTGAACCATCCCCAAAAATTGAATGAAAAATTTTAAGGTTGGGGTATTGACTTGGGCCCATAAATATGGTAACTTAGTACTAGAGGGTTCCGAAGAATTGGAAAATCCTTTAAAAAGTAACCGAAAAATAACCCTAATAAACAGGTGAGCCGACCTGGAAACAGGCGTCAAACGTAAACTGGGGAAACGGCAGAAATGCCGGAAAACCAGAAAGCAGCTAAAGAATTTTAGTTGAAAGTTTAAACAGGGGTCTTTTGAGGAAACTCAAAAGTAAGTAAGTTACTAAAACAAGGGGATGAGAAGGTTAGTCGGGGCCCTCTATAAATTTTAAACAAAAAAGCCCTGGGATATGACAGGGCTTTTTTTATTTTTCTCAATCTTGCGCTTCCTATTCTGGCTCGTATTTGACAATATAGGGCAAATTCCGGTAACGCTCTTTAAAATCAAGGCCATAGCCGACCACGTAATAATCGGGGATCTCAAAACCAACGTAGGCCGGGTCAATGTCAATAATGCGGCGGCGAGGGCGATTGAGTAAAATACACACGTTCAGGCTGGCCGGTTCGCGCAGGCTGATGGTGCGCATAATAAAGTGAGTGGTGAAGCCGGAGTCAATAATATCCTCAAGGAAAAGGACGTGCCGGCCGGCCAACGGTTCGCTCAGATCTTTGGTCAGTCTAACTACACCATGCGTTTGCTCGGTGGGGCCGTAACGAGAAATGGCCAGGAAGTCAACCGTAACCGGGATGGTGATGGCCCGGAGCAAGTCGGCCATAAAAAAAAACACCCCCTTTAGAATCCCAATAACCACTAAATCTTTGCCAGCATAGTCGTGGCTAATTTGGCTGCCCAACTCGGCCACCCGCTGCTGAATTTGGGCTTCGGTGAGCAGGATTGGCCCGATGTCGCCGGGCCAGGGGAGGGAAGGGGGCACGGTCATTCTCCTTTATTCAGGCTCTGGGGCTGGGGGCCAATCAGGGCTTCATCGTCGTCCAGTCCATATTTGATCATCATGGCCTTAAAATCGGAGCGATTGAGGAGCTTGATATTAATGTTGGGGTAAAGCTTGCGTAACCGGCGCAGTTTCCGGTGTTTTTTGGTCATGAGTCTTTGTTCCATGGTGGTCAACTCAATGTATAAGTCCTGGTCCGGCAGGTAAAAGTCGGGGCTAAAGGCTTCCACCATCTTACCTTCGCCGTCCCACTGTAGGGCAAAGGTTTTTGGCTCATATTCCCAACGAACCTGGTAAAAATCCAGGATACGGGCAAACTCTGCTTCGCTGGGGTGGGCAAACACTACTTCTGGGAGAACGTCGTCTGTCATAGGGTTATCTCGTCTGGATTGGATTCAAGGGCTGGCCGGTGTGGTATTGGGGGTTTCCAACTCCCGGTACGTCTGCACCACCAAATTGACGGCTTGAGGCAAGGTTAACAGGCCGGTGTTGATAACCAGATGGTAAAGGGTTGGATCATCCAGGTGCTTGCCGTAATTTTTCCATAAATAGCGCGTCCGAACCCGGTCGCTCTGGGCCAGGCAGATGCGGGCTACATCGGGCGGGAATTGTTTCTCATGTTGCAGCCAGGCCACGCGCACTTCCAGGGGAGCCACTACCCGCACGTGCAACACCCGGGGGTGGTTGTGCAGAATAACTTGCCCGCCTCGCCCCAGGATAATGACCTGCCCTTCGCTGACCAATTCTTGCATAATGTGCTCAACCTGGCCTTGATAAGCCTGCCGTTCTTTGGTGGTGGGCTTCAGGTTAAAAAAGCCCAGTTCGTCAATTTCGGCCAGGGCCACGTGTGACGCGCCGGCGGCCAGGGCAGCCTGATTGATTAGTTCATACCCAACCAGTCGCCAGTTGAGTTGCCCGGCAACTTGTTGGGCCAATTCATCCCCTTTACTGGCCATTTGCCGAGAAATTGAAATGGCGCTCATCGTCGGCCCCCGAATGACAAATTATTCATTGCCCCCAAATTATATCACGAATTGCCTCTGAGATAAACCCCGCTCAAAAGTGACCGCCAAATACACAATAATCTTCATTGTCGGGTTCGTATTTACCAGGCTGCTACATTTTTGTAATGTTTGTACCAATAAATAGCGCGTTCAAAAGAATAAGTTTATAATTTACCCACGAGCACGATCATATCCCTCTAAACGGAGCGGGCAATGAGTACAGAATGGAAATTAACCACCAAATATATTGTTGGGATTGGCCTGGCCTTATTTGGCCTTTACGTGTTGTATCTGGCTCGCTCGGTTATCCCTCTGCTCATCATTGGGGCGCTGATTGCTTTTTTAGTGCGCCCCATCATCAGTTTTCTTCACTACCGGCTTAAGGTCCCCTGGGGTGTATCGGTTTTGCTAACGTATCTGTTGGCCACCATTATTATTCTCCTGGCCCCTTTAATCTTTGTGCCGCCTATTGTTGATGCGGTTAATTTTTTACTGGGGCTTGATTATCAGATTTTGTTTGATAGCAGTCTGAGATGGTTAGAAAATACGTTATTGGGCCTCAAAGCATTTCCACCCCATATAATGGGCTATGGGATTAATCTTGATTATATCATTAACCCGATGTTAGCCGCTATCCAAAATACCAGCCCTGTCATTACTCCGCAAGCCCCATCGCTATCGGTTATTATGAACTCTCTGGGGTCCGTGTTTACCACCAGCTATGGGGTCGCCGTGGGAGTGATTGGCTCCGTTCTTTCCGGCATCATATCTTTTGTTTTTATGATTTTGTCGGCGGTCTATTTTAATCTCCATGCGCATCGTTTGTATAACTGGTTTTTGAACATCACGCCCCCAATCTACCGCCCTGAAATGGCCATGCTGCTCAACCGGCTCAGAGTGGTTTGGGAACGTTTCTTTAAAGGCCAGGTGTTACTGATGGTGGTTGTAGGCGGGTTGGTCTGGCTGGGGGGAACAATTATCGGTTTGCCCGGCGCTTTTGCCCTGGGCATTATTGCCGGGTTGCTGGAAATCATTCCTAACCTGGGGCCAACGTTGGCCGCTATCCCGGCCGTTATTGTGGCGCTGCTGCAAGGCTCCACTTATTTGGGTGTCAATAATTTTGTTTTTGCCTTAATTGTCATTGGTTTATATATGCTTGTGCAGGCCCTGGAAAATAATCTCATTGTGCCCAAAGTGTTGGGGGATGCCGTAGACTTGCATCCGCTGCTCGTTTTTATCGGGGTTATTGTTGGCGCAACAGTATGGGGCATTTTAGGAGCGCTGTTGGCCGCGCCGATTATTGCTTCAATCAAAGAGACCGTCAGTTATTTATACCGCAAGGTCTTGGGAGAAGACCCTTTTCCGCCTGAAGCAACGCCCGAACAACCGGAGGCTTCATGGCCGGCGCCGGACAAAATGATAGACAAAATCCGGCAGTTATGGGGCCGGGTTGCGTCACCGCCAACATCGGAATCCAACCCGCCTTCTACGGATACCGAGCCGGAATAGTTCCATAGCGCAGAGATAACCCTAGGAAGATTCCCCGTGTCAATTGCCCCCGCGCCGCCCGCCTGCCATCTTTTGGCCAAACCCACCGGCGCCATCTGTAATCTGGGTTGCAAATACTGTTTTTTTCTTTCAAAAGAAGCCCTCTATCCCGGCAGCCGTTTCCGCATGCCCGATGACGTGCTGGAGCAATACCTACGCCAATATCTTGAGACTCAACCGGGGCCAGAAGTCACCATCTCCTGGCAGGGCGGTGAACCGACCCTCATGGGAGTAGATTTCTTCCGCCGGTCGGTAGAATTGGCCGAAAAATACAAAAAGCCGCACCAGACCCTTCAATACGCCATGCAAACCAACGGCACCAAACTGGACGACGAATGGAGCGAATTTTTTAAGGCGCACAACTTCCTCATCGGCATCAGCATTGACGGCCCCCGCAAACTACACAACGCCTACCGGGTGGCCAAAAGCGGGCAAGGTTCATTTAACCAGGTGATGCGGGGTTTGCAGTTTTTGCAAAAGCACAAAGTTGATTACAACATTCTTGCCACCGTTCACGCCGCCAACGCCGGCCATCCCCTGGAGGTGTACCGCTTTTTCCGGGACGAATTGGGGGCGGAATTCATCCAGTTCATCCCCATTGTGGAACGGGATAATCAGACCGGTTTTCAAGAAGGCCACAAAGTCACCGCTAGATCAGTGACGGCGGAGTTGTACGGCAACTTTCTGATTCAAATCTTTGACGAGTGGGTCAAACGGGACGTGGGCCGCATCTTTGTGCAAATTTTTGACGTGGCTTTGGGCGCGTGGCTGGGCACGATCCCTTCCTTATGTGTTTTTGCGCCTACTTGCGGCAATGCCCCGGTCCTGGAGCACACCGGCGATTTGTACGCCTGCGACCACTTTGTGGAGCCAAACTATTTTCTGGGCAACATCACAGACACACCCCTGATAGAACTGGTGGCCTCGGACAAGCAGCGTAAGTTTGGCCGGGATAAACAGGACCTGCTGCCCCGTTACTGCCGGGAATGTGCAGTTCGTTTTGCCTGCAACGGGGGGTGCCCCAAAAACCGCCTCCTCAATACACCCGACGGCGAGCCGGGCTTAAATTACCTCTGCGCCGGTTATAAAGCCTTCTTTCAACACATTGACCGCCCCATGCGGATTATGGCCGACCTGCTGCGCCGCCAACGTCCTCCGGCTGAAATCATGCAAATTCTGGCAGTGGAAGAAACACAGCGGCAGGCCGCCTTTGCCCGGGCCAAACGCAACGATCTTTGTCCGTGCGGCAGCGGGCGTAAGTTCAAACATTGCCACGGCCAAACAGCGCGTTAAGGATATATTTTTACCCCCCAAATCTTACCCCTCTCCCCCATTCTGTGCTAAAATATCCCTGCTATGGATTTGTTTGAATACTCTCGCCAACAACAACTGGAAAAAGAAGCGCCGCTGGCCGCCCGCATGCGTCCCCGCACCCTGGACGAATTCATTGGCCAGGAACACATTGTGGGGCCGGGGCGGTTGCTGCGCCGGGCCATCCAGGCCGACCAGCTTTCTTCAATCATCTTCTACGGCCCGCCGGGCACGGGCAAAACCACCCTGGCCCGCATCATCGCCAATACCACCCACGCCCACTTTATTGCCCTCAACGCCGTCTTGAGTGGGGTCAAGGACATTCGCGAAGCCATTGCCACGGCTAAAGACAAACGGGGCATGTTAGGTCAAAAAACTATTTTATTCATTGACGAAGTGCATCGCTTCAACAAGGCCCAACAAGACGCGCTGCTGCCGCACGTGGAAAACGGCACGGTCATTCTGATTGGGGCCACCACCGAAAACCCCTATTTTGAAGTCATCAAAGCCCTGGTCTCGCGCTCGCGCATATTTCAATTGCGCAGCCTGAATGAAGGCGACCTGCGGGCCATTGCCTGGCAAGCCCTGGCCGACAAGGAACGGGGTTATGGCCGGCTCAAGGTCAATTTAACCGACGAAGCCCTGGAACACCTGGTCAATGTGGCCAACGGCGATGCCCGGGGCGTATTGAACGCCCTTGAATTGGCCGTGGAAACCACCCCGCCCGACGAGTACGGCGTGATCAACATCACCACCGCGGTAGCCGAGGAGTCTATCCAGCGCCGGGCGGTGTTGTATGATAAAGATGGCGACGCCCATTTTGACACCATTTCCGCCTTCATCAAGTCGCTGCGCGGCTCCGACCCCGACGCCGCCCTCTACTGGTTGGCCAAAATGGTTTATGCCGGCGAGGACCCCCGCTTCATTTTCCGGCGGATGATTATTTTTGCCGGGGAAGACGTGGGCCTGGCCGATCCCCATGCCTTGCGCGTGGTTGTATCGGCAGCGCAGGCGTTTGATTACGTGGGCCTGCCCGAAGGCCGCTTTCACCTGGCCGAAGCCTGCCTCTACCTGGCCACTGCGCCCAAAAGCAATTCCGCTATGGCCTTTTTTGACGCCCTGGCCATGGTGGAGCAAGAGCGTGAGGCCGACGTGCCCAACCATTTGCGCGATAGCAGCCGCGACTCCCAAGATTTTGGCCACGGCGCCGGTTATCTTTACCCCCACGCCTACCGCGACCATTGGGTGGCCCAACAATATTTGCCCGACACATTGCAAGGCCGGGTTTTTTATCAACCCGGCCACCAGGGGTATGAAGCCTCTATCCAGGCCCAGGTCTCCCGCCAGCGAGAGGAACAGTTGGCCGCCATGCTGGAAGCGGAACTATCGCCAATGTTGGCCGTGGGCCGGGCGGGCAAAGGCCCGGCGGCGCAAAATCGCTGGCTACAGCGGACCTTGAGCAATGTGGGCCAACAACTGGGGCAAATCCGCGACCGAATTTTTGCCCTGGCTAAAGTAGAGCGACACGACCTGCTACTAGACTTGAATGGAGGAAGTGGGTTGTTGACCTGGGAAGCGGTGCGCCGGGCGGCAGTTGGCGGGGTGTGGGCCTTGGCGGCCAACGAACAAACGGCCCAGGCCCTCATTCAGCAGGCCAACAATTTGGATAAATTGGAACGCCCGGTGATTTTGGCCGGAGCCGTATTTGATTTGCCGGAACTGATCAAAGCCACGGCCAATGATGCCCCCTTATCCTTTAACGTGATTATTGGGCGCAACACCTTTACCCGTCTGGCCGATAAAAGGGCGGCGGCGCAAATCATCGCCGCTTTGCTTAAACCTGAAGGGCGGCTGGTTCTGGCCGAAACTGTGCCCAAACACACGCAACGGTTATACCAATTGCTTGACCTCTCGGCCCTGGCTCCCGACTTGGTTGAACGTATTGTTGCCGCCGAAGAGGCCATCTACACCAACCCGGCCGACTCTATGGTCAACTGGGATGGGGCCGATTTAAAAACAATTCTGACCGAGGCGGGGCTGTTAAACGTGAACGTAACCGAAGAGACGCTTGTTTCACAATTACAGATTGGCCCGGAGCAAATAGAGCGCTGGTTTAACCAGGATACGCACACCGAACGCCCTTCTTTTGCCCAGCATCTGCGCCAAAAAACAGGCGGGGCCGGGCTGACCCTGGCGGAAATGAAAAGCTTAAAAGGTGTCTTTGAAAGCCAACTACTGGGGCAAGTGGTCAACTGGCAATCAAAAATTGGCTATGTGGTGGCCCACAAAACGTTTTAACGTTGAACGTTTGACCCTATTTTGACAATCTAAGCACTATCCATTATCCTT
>JAFGDY010000275.1 GCA_016931895.1 Anaerolineae bacterium | reverse complement strand
GCTTCGGCGGGGGCCTCGGTAGGGGCTTCGGCGGGGGCCTCGGTAGGGGCTTCGGCGGGGGCCTCGGTAGGGGCTTCGGCGGGGGCCTCGGTAGGCGCTTCGGCGGGGGCCTCAGTAGGCGGGGCTTCTTCTACCGGAGCTTCAGTAGCCGCCGGGGCGCAACTGGCCAGGGCCGCTCCGGCGGCGCCTATGGCTGTCAGTTGCAGGAACTCCCGCCGGTTTAGTTTATTCCCATGTTTCGACATTGAAATCCTCCTATTTAGAAAATATTAAAGGTTAATAAAAAGTGGATTGAGCTACCAGGCTGATACTGTGTTAAAGCCGTTTGGTTAATATATAGCCTCCTTTCTGGTTTACTCTATAAACCCCAGGCCACTATTCACTATTTGGCATCTCTACATCGTAGTGGGGTGTTTACTATGTGGACAAGATGTCCAGATTATAACATAGGTCTACCAACCTGTCAAATAGCTTAGCAGCTTGACAGATTGCGAAGGCTTGTCTAAAATATAAAGGTGTTAAATACAATCAGGGACGAATTGATAATGCTAACAGAGATTTCTCGTAAAACCTTACCCGACCAGATTGCTCAACAATTGATTGACTTTATTGCTGCCGAGGGTTTAACGCCGGGTGACTTATTGCCTTCCACGGCCAAATTATCAGAAAGTTTTGGCGTCAGCCGGCCCGTAGTGCGCGAGGGGTTAAGAGCGCTGGCCAGCTTGGGGATTATTGAAATTGTCAACGGCAAAGGCGCAGTTGTTAAACCCCTTGACGATAAGTTGCTCCAGGTTTTCTTTCATCGCGCGGTGCAACTACGGCATAAATCTATTATAGAATTGATGGAAGTTCGCCAGCCTCTGGAAGTACAGAGCGCATTTTTGGCCACCGAACGCGCTGCCGCCAAGGACCTGGCTAAATTGGAAACAATTGTAGTGGCTATGGCCCAAAATCTGCATAATTTGGAAGTGTACGCCAATCTTGATGTTGAGTTTCACCTGGCCATTGCTTCTGCCGCCAGCAATACCATGATGTATTTTCTGATTGGCTCAATCCGGGAGTCGCTTGAAGAAGCTATTTTGCGGGGACTGCGGAGTCGGCACTCCGATGCAGAGCTTGAGCGGGTGCAGGAGACGCACGAAATGATTTTTGAGGCCATCAAAGGGGGTAATCCTGCCCAGGCAGCCAAGATGATGGCGGTCCATTTTGATGAAGCGGTAATGGCTTTGTTAAGAGAATGCGACTCTCAAGAGCTGGTGGAATCAGGCTCAGTGGATTTAATCTCGGAAAGCGAGATACGCTTACGCATCGCGTAATGCCGCCTTAACTGAGGGCAGCGTCACGAATCAATAGGCGTAATCTAAGGGTCTTCATGATCTCCAAAAACTGTTCATTCGATCCGGTAAACCACTTGTCCGGCAAAAATTGTTAATTTCACTGTTGCCTCTGCCAGTTCATGGGGCGGAATCTCAAAGATATTGCGCGACAGCACGATCATGTCGGCCCACTTGCCCGGCGAGATACTCCCCTGGACGGCCTGCTTTCCGGCCAGCATGGCCGGGCCTATGGTATATCCGTGGATGGCTTCGGCCACGGTGAGACGTTCCTCTGGATACCAACCCTGGGCCGGTTGGCCCTGCTCATCCTGCCGGGTGACGGCGGCATAAATGCCCGGCATTGGGTTTAACGGGGCCACCGGCGCGTCGGAGCCAAAAGCCAACCGGACGCCGTGGTCAAGCAGCGAGCGAAAGGCGTAGGTATACCGCGCCCGTTGGCCCCAAACCCGGTCGGCCGTGGGCCAGTCGGTGAGTAAGTGTACCGGCTGCACCGAGGCAAAAATGTTGGACCGGCCCAGGCGGGGCAGGTCGGCGGGATGAATGAGCTGGACGTGCTCAATGCGGTGGGGTAATCCCGGCGTGCAGTTGGAGTCCCCCGGTGGGTTCTCGTCAAGGATCGAAATCACCTCTCGCACCGCCCGGTCGCCAATAGCGTGCACGGATAGGGGAAACCCAATTTGATTGGCTTGCCGCGCCAATTGCTTCAACCGTTCAGCCGAAGTAACGGTAATACCCCAATTATCCCTCTCTCCCTCAAATGGTTCCAGCATCAGGGCCGTGCGCGACCCCATTGTACCGTCGGCAAAGGTTTTGACGTGCCCCAACCACAGCCGGTCGTTGCCCAAACCGGCTTGCAGCCCCAAGGTAGCCGCCTCGGCCAGGTAATCGGCAGCCAGGTGATGGTGGACGCGCAGGTTGAGTTGGCCTTGCCGGTTTAAAGCCTGGAATAGCCGCAAACTCTGTTCGCCTTCTTGTTCAACGCGCTGGTCGTGAATGCCGGTCAGTCCAAATTGGTTTGCTGCGGCAATGGCTTCGCGTAGCCAGATTTCTAACACTTTTTCATCCAACAACAAGATATGCCGCTCAACCAGCCGGATGGCATTCCACTCACGTAAAAGCCCGGTTGGTTCGCCTGTAGCCTCCCGTTCGATCTGGCTGTCGGGTGGATTGGGCGTATGGGCGGAAATACCGGCCTGGGCCAGGGCGGCGCTGTTAACCCACCAGGTATGCATATCCATCCGGGCCAGGGCAACGGGATTGTGTGGGGCAAGGTCGTCTAGCTGGTGGCGGGTTGGCTGCACGCCCCACAGATTCTCATCCCAGCCCCAGCCCTGAATCCATTGTCCCGGCCTGACCTTGGCTACAGCCTCACGAATGCTCCGCCGCACTGCCGCAAAATCGCGCACCCCAAACAAATTAACCTGGTGACGGCGAATGGCATATTGCAAAAGATGGACGTGGGCGTCAATCAGGCCGGGCAGCGCCAACTGCCGTTGGGCATCCACCAACTTTGTCTTTGGCCCGACCAGAGTCTTAATTTCCTCGTTGCGCCCAACGGCGATAACCCGACCGTTGGCGCAGGCTGCGGCCTCGGCCCAGGGCTGGATTGGGTCGAGGGTATAAATTTTGGCGTTGTGCAGAATCAGGTCGGCGTTCATCGGCCTTATCTTATCACATCAGCTTATTTTGACAAATGGCTCTGGAGCCGGATCGCCGTAATTTCAAAGTATCCTTGGGTTCAAGAGCCTCACGGCGCAATTTGACAAATTAAACTTTTGAATTTATCCTACGGCCCAATTGAATAAATTCTACAACTTCAGGTCCCCGTTGCCCCGGATGGCGCGGGGGGAAACGGTGAAGCCGGTGGCGCGTGAATATTACCCGCGGAGTCCGGCGCTGTCCCGCAACTGTAAGGTAATTAATGGTGAATTGTGAATGATTAATTGTGAATGATTAATGGTTAAGTTCAATCATCATTAGCAATTAAAAATTCACAATTCACCATTAATAATTACCAAGCCAGGCCGCCCACCTGGGTTGTGCATTGCAGGCCTTCGCGGTAAAGGATGTGGTGCAGCGACTCGGTTGAACCCCGGAGCAGGATTTCGGGTAGCCTGTAGTCTATCCACTACACCTCCTTGTGCTTGGCAAGGAGGTTTTTGTTTGGGGTTGCTGCCTCGCCCTCTCGCGTAGGGCTGTGTAGTTGCCATTTTGCGCGAGACGAAAGGAGCAACCATGTCCCACCTTGCCAGAATCAAGCCAATTCTTAATTGTTTTTACCTGCGAAGCCCTCCCTTTTTATCCTCTGTCATATTCTAACTCCAAAGTTATACCCATAGTGCTTTAGGGGAAACATAGCCAAATCAAATGATCAGATCTTAAATATGGAGGGAAAAATGAATAGCGCAATAAAAAACAACTTTTGCTTTAAGGTTTTAGGTCAATTTGTTAGTCCCATATTTTTGGGAGTAGTCTTGGTATTGGCGACTGTGATTGGTTTACCGGCTCTTTTGGCCGGGGATACGCAGGCGCAAGAGGCTTTACAAATTGATCCTCAAGAAATTACCAAAACTGCCTATATAGTAGTACGTTATGGCGACAATGATGTTGTGGTACGCCGGATAAACTTCACCGGCATTATTTCTGGCTGGAGAGCTTTAGAGTTAGCCGGCCTTAACCCTTCCGGCCCTGACCCCTCCTCTTTAGCCAGTATTAATGGTTACGGCAACCCGGATGGTGATCCGTTTGGCACTGTCAGCACCCGCTTTTGGGGCACTTCTCATATAAGCGGCACCACCTGGGCTTTTAATGCCTGGGGAGTGGCTGAACCAAAAATCAGTGAAAACGGCCATGTTGAGGGCTTTTCCTGGAGTGACCCTGGTTATGCCGGGATAGACCCGCCCCCGCCGATGGGCATTGTCGCCGCCGCAGACGGGTTACAATGGCTGCGCGGTCAACAATCCGGTACGGATGGCGGTTATGGTAATGCCAGCAAATCCATTGAAACCCTGCTAGCCGTGGGCGCAAACGGTTGCGATCCGGCCCAATGGCGCAATGGGACCGGAAACCCCTCTTTATTGACTTACTTATCGGCCGACCGGGTGGCTGCCTATGCCGGTGACGCCGCCGGCGCGGGTAAAGCGGTGGTTGCGCTGGCTGCCGCCCAGCAGATTGTGACCAATTATCTGGGCTTAAACCTGGTGGTTAGCATTACCACGCATTACAGCGATACCCAGGGTTCTTACAGCACCGAGCCGGGCGAGCAGGCGTGGGCAATGATGGGCTTGGTCGCCGGCCGGGAAACTGTGCCGGTAACCGCCGCCAATTATCTGACCGGCCTGATGAGAGCAGGCGGGTGCTGGGCCTGGGGATCAGACCCGGCCTGGTATCCCAATTGCGATACCAACGGGACGGCATTGGCTGTTCAGGCGTTATTGGCCTCGGGCGTGCCCACCGATAACATTGCCGTAGTCAGCGGCACCACATGGTTAAAGTCGGCTCAAAATAGTGATGGCGGTTTCCCCTATGATCCCCAATCGGCCTGGGGTACAGCTAGCGATACCAACTCTACCGCCTACGTGCTGCAAGCGCTGCTGGCAGCCCAGCAGAACTTGTCTATGTTGATGTATGGCACGCCTGTTGATTATTTGTTGAGCATGCAACAAGTTAGCGGGCAGTTCTATTGGCAGGGGTCTTCCCCAGGCATGGACGCCCAGAGTCCCACCCGGCAGGCAATCCTCCCTTTGTTGGATAGACCACTTCCGACCTCAAGCGTCGCCGGGCTAACCACGTGTAATGTTTCTGAAAAATACAACCTTTGTTATCTGCCACTTATATCCAAGAATTAGAAATATGGTTGCAGGCAGGCATATTTAGATCTTGCTTCTGGATGTGCCTGCCTGAATCCTGGGATGATGAAGGAGGTTGATTAACGTGAGAAAAAAGCAAAGTATTGCCATATTTGTTGGCCTGCTGCTGGGACTTATTGGTTTGGCGGTAGGGATTGAGGCTGCCTTAGGGCAGGCGAGTGCTCCTAATCGGGTGGGATTATTGGTAGTGCATGGCAACGGGCTGGTAATCAAACGGTGCATTGAATTTTCAGAACCCCAAATTACCGGCTATGAGGTTTTAGAATATTCCGGGCTCGATTTGAACGTTGATGTCACTAATGGAACCGGATCGGCTATTTGTCGAATTGATAATGAGGGTTGCACGTATCCTGAAGAGGAATGTTTTTGCCAATGTTCGGGCGGCAGCGCATGCGTTTTCTGGTCTTATTGGCATTTGATTAACGGTCAATGGCAATTTTCGCAAATGGGCGCCGGCGGGTACAACGTGAGCAACGGTGAGGTGGAAGGCTGGCTGTGGGGTGGCGGCACGGCTGAAGGAGCTGCCCAACCGCCGGTTATTAACTTTGACGAAATCTGCCCGCCTTTGAGCACCGCTACCCCCACCCCAACCCACACGCCTACGTTAACCCCCCTCCCCACAGACACCCCTGAACCAACAGACACAGCCACTCCGCTACCCCCTCCCGTAATCCACCACTTTACCGCTGCCCAATCTGCCGTTGACGCCGGTCAAAGTGTTACCTTGAGTTGGGATTTGAGCGGCGCCGACGCAGCTTATTTGCGATATGATGGGGTTGAAGAAGGCGTGGTCTCGCCGGGAAGCAAAACCGTTTCGCCGGAAAAAACTATGGTCTACACGTTGGTTGCCCGTAATGATGGCGGCGAAACCTCTGCTGAAATCACAATTACCGTGAACGCAGTAAACGCAGTGGCGGCTGCGCCATCTCCAACAACCCAACCCAGCCCGCCGGCCCCACTTCCGGCGCCGGTTGATACTGATCCCCCAACGCCGGTTATAGAATTTTTAACAGCCGCCTCCACTCTGCCCATGGGCGCATGCACCTCGTTGTATTGGGAGGTAGAGAATGTGACGGCCGTTTATGTGGATGGGGTTCAGGTTGCTCCCCATGGTTCGCAGCAGGCATGCCCGCAACAGACCCAAACCTATACCCTGCTCGCCGTTTATCCGGGCGGAGAAAAGAGCGCGCAGCTTGAGTTGGTGGTGATTGAGGCCACGAATGGGGTTAAGGCCACGAATATAGCCGCCGACGCCTCTACCGGCCCGGCAGCGTCTCCGGCGACTTTAACGGCTACGCCATCCCTGCCGGTTCCGCCAACCCCTGAAGCAACCCAGGTCAGCCAAAATGTGCTGCCGGCGCTTGAAACACGCTTGCCTCAAGCAAGGCGATCAACGGATGAGGCAGCTATGTTGGAAGAAGGATCGTGGGGCTGGACTTGCTTGGGAATTTGGGGCACTCTTGTTGGCGGGTGGTGCCTCATCGGCTTGGCGGCCCTGGCGGTTTTTGGGGGAGTCTGGTGGCTTAATAGCCGTAAACGTAAATAGGCATAGGAAATTACCTTTGACTGAACTGGAAGCGTTGCTCAAAGCGGTATAACAATCTCAAGATGGGCAGACCAACCAGCAAAATCAGAAGTAAATTACCAATGGCCCGGCCCGCGTCCCACCACAGCGAGGTGGTCAGGTAAAACAGGCCGTAGCGGGTCAGGATTGACCAAAAGTTGAGGTTGGCTTCCCAAAACATAGCGCCCGGTTCGCTTGTTGCGGCTTGTTCAACGGGGCCGACCAGGTAGGGCCAGAACCAGAGGTTCATGATCAGGCCATACAGAAAGCCGGAAAGCATGCCCCAGGCGGCCAGCAGCCCCACCTCCAGTTTCGGCCAGCGATGAAAATGGGGCAACCAACCGCCCACTAATCCAACCCAGCCGGCCGCAAACATCTGAAACGGCAGCCATGGCCCCATCCCGCCGGTAATCAGGCCGGATACCAGCAGCGATAGCGCGCCCAGCAAAAAGCCAAAATCCGCCCCAAAAACGTAGCCGCATAGGATTGGCAAAAAAAACACCGCGCTAAAACCCAATGGCCCGGGAACAAGGCGCAGGGTGGCATTGATCCCCACCAAAACCCCCAACATCGCCACCAGCCGGGCATCCATCCGGCGCGTTTCCAGGTTGGCCACAATTACCAGCAGGCATAACGCCAGCAACAGAATAAAAATGAGCGGGGCGTCATCGGCGTGGGCCATGCCCATGTGGGCCATAGAATCCTGGCGCGTATCCGGTAAAAAGAAAGGATAAATAAAAGCCCACAGCCCCAGCCAACTGGCCAGCAACAAAATGAGCGCCGATAAAAGTTTGGACGGATTTAACATGGGTTTAGCGCAAGGCCACATGCCTGCAACACGTCTTCCACCGTCAGAAAGCGGCTGTCGCGTAACAGTTTGTTGATTTGCGAGGCAAAGACCATTGACTCGGTCATCACCTCGCGGACCGGCCCGTCTACCACCACCTGCCCCTCGCCCATAATGACCACCCGGTCGGCGCAGTGAGCCACCATCTCCACATCGTGCGTGGCCAGCACAATGGTTACATTTTGCCGGGCGAGGTTATTGAGAATACGGGTCAATTGGGCTTTATTTTGGTAGTCCAGGCCGCGAGTCGGCTCGTCCAGGAGCACGATTTCCGGCTCAGCGGCTAAAATGGCGGCCAGGGCTACCCGCTGGCGTTCGCCGCTGCTCAAGTCGCGGGGATAGGCCTGGGCCAGGTGTTCCAGCCCCAATTTTTGTAAAAGGTCCGTTGGATTTAAGGGGGGAAGTTGGTGCGCTTGCCGGGTAAAGGCCAGTTCTTCAGCCACCGTGTCGTGAAAGAGCAGGCGGCCCGGATTTTGGGGCACAAAGCCAACCTGCTGGGTAATTTCAAGCAGGGGCGTTTTCCGGGTATCCTGGCCCAAAATCTCGATTTTGCCTTGCTGCGGGTGAAGCAGACCGACCAGGTTTTTTAAGAGGGTGCTTTTGCCGGAGCCGTTTCGTCCCATCAAAACCACCCGTTCGCCGCGTTGGATGTTCAGGCTGACATCTTTGAGCGCTTCAACATCTCCATCATAACGGTAGGACACATTTTTTAGCCTGATCACCGACTCAGTTGGCGGTCTTGTTTGGCCGGAAGTGAGGGATGGTTTAGCCCGCGGCAATTGGGATTTAAGAGCGGCGGCAAAAGGCCGGCCTTCTTTGATGGTCAAGGGAATCAGCGGCCAGCCAAGTTTTTGCCCCAATTTTACCAAGGGGGGGGCCAGCTCCGCCTGCGCCAAAACATCACGGGGTTGGCCCGTGATAGGCGGCTGATTTGAGGCGGGCAGGTAACAAATCCGGTCGGCGTATTGGGCCACTCGTTCTAAACGATGCTCGGAGATGATGATGGTCAACCCCAGGTCTTCATTGAATTTTTGCAGGGTGGTTAAAATTTCTTCGGCGGCCTGGGGGTCAAGCTGGGAGGTCGGCTCGTCGAGCACCAGGATTGAAGGTTGCAAGGCGAGCACACTGCCAATAGCCACGCGCTGGCGTTCGCCGCCGGAGAGAGTGTCAATACGCCGCTGCCGCAGGTACGCAATGGACAGTTGGTCGAGCACTTCTTCGACCCGCTTGCGCATGGTGGTCTGTGAAAAATTGTGATTTTCCAACGCAAAGGCCAATTCGTCCTCTACCTGCTCGGTGACAAATTGTGTTTCAGGGTCTTGAAACACAAACCCAACCAGGTCGGCCATGCCGCGCGGCCCCAGGGCAAGGGGGTCTCGACCCGCAACCTGTATTTGCCCCCGGATTTCTCCCCCGTGAAAATGAGGCACCAGGCCGTTGATACAACGCAGCAGGGTGCTTTTGCCCACGCCCGACGGGCCAACGACCAGTAGAAATTCGCCGGGAGAAATGGTCAAAGAGATGTTTTGCAGGGCGGGATGTTGTTGAAGAGGATAGGTGTAGGTGACCTTGTTCAATTCAATCATACCTGAACTCCACGGACCGGCCAGGTTTTTTTAAATTTACCCACCACTGGATCAAAACCGGCGTGGCGAGCAGGAGCAAGCTGAGGGCAATCATGGGCGAGAAGGGCGGCCATTGCAATTTGGGGTATGGATAGAAAATTAAGATAGACCGGTTGGTGAGCCAGTTGGCCAATATAACACTTAAACTTATCATTGCAGTGACGGCTACCACCGTATCCTGTCGCCGCCACAGGGCGCGCCGGTAACGGCTGCGCCGTACCTTGCGGCCCACCAGCCATAAGGCCATCGCCAGCATTGTTCCCCCCGCCAGCATCATTGTTCCCCCAATTATTTTTTGAGGCGCGTAGTTCCAGGCGAAGGCGCCGCCGAGCAAAATGGTCAACGCTAAGGCAATGCAGCCTTTGAGGCGCAGGCCTGTTTCAACGGTTTGCCCCGGCGGTGGGCTGCTGAACCCTCGCGCTTCCATTGATTCGGCCAGCACGAGACTACGTTCCAGCCCTTCGGCCAGCAGCGTTACAAAAAGAGGAAGCAGGTCGCGGATGCGACGGAAGCGGTGGCCGCGCAGGGTTTGCGCTTCCCGGATTTCGCGTTGGGCAATGAGCATGTAGGGGATAAAGGTGATGGCAATGGACATAACAATGGCGGATTGGTAGAGAAAACGGGGGGTGCTGCGTAAAAGTTGGTAATGGTCTACCTGGGTATTAAAAGTAGCAAAGATGAGCAGAATGGTCATGAGGGCCAGGCCGGTATTTAGCCCGTAAACCAGGCTTTCCAGGGTCACTTTGCCGCCAATTTGGGCGACGGTCACATATCCCATTTCTGTTGTTGTCTGCCATTGTAGTTTGGGCAAGGTAAAAAGATGCGTGGCGCCGGCCCGGACAAAGAGGATGTTGAAAACAACGCTCACGAGCGCCAGCACTACTCCCAGGTAAAGAAAGGCTCGCCAACCCCGCGCCGTGGCAGTTTTTGGATCCAGGCTGAAGTAATTGAGCCAAACTACGGCTATGAGGAGGAGAAGATACAGCGGATTTTTGGTCAAGATGGCCGGGGTTAAGGCGGCTAATAGCCACAACGTCCAGGTTTTAGCCTGGAAGGGGTATCCGGTTTGGGGGCGAGACGCGCTCCCGGTAATAGTATTCAAATATGGGCTTGAGCGATCTGTTGTTTGAGAGAACATTTATGGTTTGGGGCAACTAAAATGGCGACTCCTTTTGGAGTTAGATTTACCACTGCACCAGGCATAATTCAATGGTCAAACCCGGGCCAAATGATTGGAGCAAGGCGTAGTCTCCCGGTTGAGGTTGGCCCTGCCGGATGATCTGGTCGAGCACAAAAAAGATGGTGGCAGACGACATGTTGCCATATTGGCGCAACACCTGACGGCTGAAATTCACCTCGTCCGGCCTGAGATCAAGCCCCTGGGCCAGGTAATCCACAATTTTGGCTCCTCCCGGATGAATGCCCCAAAAGCGAATATCATCTTTGTTAAGGTTTGACCGCTTCAAAAAGCCGGCCACTAAATTGGGCACAATATTTTGCAGGGCTTGAGGCACGTTTCTATCTAACCGGATTTCATACCCTTTGTCGGACACCCGAAAACCCAGCAGATCATGAGCCTGGTAATCGCTGTAGGTCATAGTGTCCAGCAGTTTGGGCCGGCCGGGCGAGGTGTGGGGGCCAACGATCACGGCCGCCGCGCCATCGCCAAACAGCGCCGCCGCAATCATACTGTCCAACTTTTTGCCGTGTTGAAAGTGAAGTGTTCCCAATTCTACCGTCAATACCAAAACATGGCTTTGCGGGCGGGCAGCCAGTTCCAGAACGGCCCGGTCCAGGCCGGTCAAACCGGCGTGACAGCCCATGCCAATGAGGGCGCTGCGCCGCAGGTCGGGCCGCATGTGCAGGTCGCCGGCCAAAAGCACGTCCAGGCCGGGGTCGTCAAAGCCGGTGCAGGAGATAACGATGAAGTGATCAAGGTCGGTGGGGGCCAGGTTGGCCCGGGCGAGGGCTTGCCGGATAACAGTTTGGGCCAGGGGCCGGGCGGTTTGCATGTACACGTCGTTGCGGGCTTTGGTGCTGGGTTCGTTGCTCAGAAAGGCGGCGTCGGCCAGCGCGCTAAAGCGAGTGTCAATTTCGGCGGCGGTAAAAATGGCCCGCGCCCGTTGGGTGTGTAAAAAAGGAGAAATCCATTGGTCGTGGATGTCCATCTGGCGGTATTGGTTGGGCGGCGTGCCGGTTGCCAGGCTGAGGATGGCGGGAATCGTCATGTTTAGAACAGGCTACTATCCAGCACCATTACCAAAAAGAGCAGGGCCAGGTAGGTTTGCGAAAATTTGTAAAGCCGCCTGCCGGCGCTTTTGCTGTAGTTTCGCCACAGTTTCCAGGCCAGGTAGAGAAACGGCAGCCCCAGCATAACCGCGGCGATCAAGTACGGTAGCCCAAACATCTGAAAGGTGAAGGGCAGCAGGGTTAAAGTGATGAGCAAAACGGAGTAAAGAAAAATCTGGTAGGCGGTTTCTTTTTCCCCGGCCACCACGGGCAGCATAGGCACGTGGGCCTGGGCGTAATCTTTTTTCACCAGCAAGGCCAGCGCCCAGGTGTGCGGGGGAGTCCAAAAAAAGATAAGGGCAAACAGGTAAAACGCGCTCAAATCCAACGCGCCCGTAACCGCGGCCCAACCCACCAGGGGCGGAATTGCCCCGGCCGCGCCGCCGATGATGATGTTGTGTATGGTGGCGCGTTTGAGGTAGAGGGTGTAAAAGAAAACGTAGTAGAGAATGCCCAACATGCTCAGGGCCGCGCTCAACATGTTCACAAATGTGGCCAAAACAAAAAACGATAGAGTGCTCAGGGCCAGGCCAAAAAAGAGGGTCTCGTCGGGCGTAACCAGGCCGGTCACGGTGGGGCGGCGGGAGGTGCGGGCCATCAGGCCGTCAATATCGCTGTCAAGGTAACTATTGAGGGCGCTGGCCCCGCCTGCGGCCAATGCGCCGCCCAACAGAGTGTAAAGCATCAGCGAAATTGGCGGGATTCCTTTGGCCGCAATAAACATTGCGCCCAGGGTGGTGGTCAATAACAGGGCCATCACCAGGGGTTTGGTCAGTTTAAAGTAAACCGCCGCTTTGTGGGGAGTATCTAAAGGTTTGCCATCTGCTTCTTCTGGCTTCTCCTCGGGCAGGAGAGATTTGCCGGTAAAATAGAAAAGGGTCAGCATTATGATCAGGCTGGCCCACACCGCTGAAGCCAGGGTTAGATGCAGGGCGTTGATGGTTTGGGGCAAAAGCAGCCACACATTTAACCCCCCCACCGCCACTTGCGCCAGGAATAAAATTCCCAAAATGGTTGACCACCTGACCAGCAATCGGTGAGTGGAATAACGGCGGCGGGTTTGCAGGATGACGGCGGCCAACACCACCCCCACTGCCACCACGGTAAAACGATGCAGCAGGTGAATGACAACGCCGGGATGGGCGTTTGCCGGAAAGATCTCGCCGTAACACAGAGGCCAATCGTTCAGGCAGGCCAGCCCGGCCCCGGCGCCCACCACTGTGGCCCCGGTGAGAATGAGGGCCAGCACCACAACGGCCGCAACAATGAGCCAGCGAAAGTAACTTTGGTGGCCGGCCGGCACGCCGGCGTTGGCCACGTAGGTCGTGGGCAGGTGGGCGACGGTAGCGATCATTACCGTTAGGGCCAGGTACAATACCGCCGCCAGCACGTGGGCCATAACCGTTAGCGGCGCGTTATTGAACCAAACCGTCACGCCGCCCAAAAAAGCCTGGAAGAGAACCAGGCCCACCCCGCTCAGCGCCGGAACATAGATAGGCCGGTATTGGCGGTAGTTGCGCCAGGCCAGCACCGCAACAGCCACGGTGAGCAAGCCGGCAATTCCGGCAATAACCCGGTGCAAAAACTCAATCCAGGCCGGAAGTTCGGCCGGCGGGATAACTTGGTTGTAACACAAAGGCCAATCCGGGCAGCCCATCCCGGAATCGGTTACCCGCACCACGGCCCCAAAAAAAATCAAAAAGAGGACCCACACCGACGTGGCTATCGTCAATCGCCCAAAGCCCGCGCTTGCCAGGGGTGAAGTATTGGTCATGGTTTAGCTCCCAGATGCAAATTGGCCAATAGCCAAGAACAGATGCTATTTTTCGGCTACCTGGCCGGGTGAATGGTTTGAAAGGTTAAAATCAGCAAGGCTGCCAGAATCCCCACCGGCACCAGGGTCCAGATAAGGCCCAGCCTGTCTGTTTCTATGGCGTTGTTTGATTTTTGCTGGAGACGGACAAGGGTGTAAGACAGGAGAATACCGACAGTCACAAAAACACCCATAACAATCCAGAAGATGGCGTGATGTAAATTTATCATTGGCTGCCTGGCCCAGGCCGGAAGGGTTTTACTTGATTTTTTGGAATTCTATCATAGGCCCCTGTTCTGTCAAGTGTGGAACGTATAGATGTCCAGAAAAGTTACTTCCCCAAAAAACAGGGTAACAGGTAGCAAGGTAGCAGATAAAAAGTTTGCTACT
>JAFGDY010000274.1 GCA_016931895.1 Anaerolineae bacterium | reverse complement strand
TTAATGCAATGGTTCGCACCCGACAAGCCTGGTCGCCGGCTTGATGTGCGTCGTTTTTGATAAAATTAAATCACAGTTGCTTCGAGGCCGTAGGCCGAGAAATCTCCTTTAGTTGACACGCCTTAAGGAGATTTCTCGCTGCGCTCGAAATGACAGGCTGCGGTTTAAATTTTGCCGATTCAGAATTTCAGTATTTCAGTATTCAGCATTCCAGAGTCATGGTGAGCGGACGCAACGAAAACCAAGACCGTAGTTACTACTGGCCGGCGCGAACCCGTAACGAGCGGCCGCGCGCGCGCTGAGAGAATTGTTGCTCCACGCGCCCCCACGCACCACGCGATATTCACCGGAGGCCGGGCCGGGGGGATTTTCGGGCGGCGAATTGGCGTAATAATCGGACGCATACCAGTCGGCGGTCCATTCCCAAACATTACCCGCCATGTCATAAACCTGATAAGGACTGGCTCCGATTGGGTAAGAACCTACCGGGGCGGTATCAGCATATCCATCATCATAATTTTTATCGGCCCAATCAAACCCGCAACTTTTATCACAAAAATTAAGTCGGCTACCATCAAAATCATTTCCCCAGGGATAGGCGCGGCCATCCACGCCCCGCGCGGCTTTTTCCCATTCGGCTTCGGTGGGCAATCTGGCCCCGCGCCACCGGCAATAAGTTTGGGCCTGCTCCCAATTAACGTAAATAACCGGGTACTCATTATATTCGGGATTGCCGTAATAGCTATCGCGGGTAGAGGATCTGGTGGAGGAAGGCGGCGCGCAAACGCCCGCCTCTACGCAGGCGGCGTAGCGGCTGTTGGTCAATTCGTATTGGTCAATGTAAAAAGCGTCCAGGGTAACAGTGTGGATAGGTTTTTCATCGTCTTGACCATTATCACTACCCATTTCAAACGGCCCGGCGGGGACCAACACCATTCCGGCGGGTATGGGCGGGGCGGTGGGGGTGGGGGGAATGGACGCGGCCACGGCAGCTGCGCCAAACAGTTCCACCAGGTCGGCGGCCAGCCAGCGTTCCGCCGGCCCGGTCAGGCGCAGCCAGTCGCCGGTTTGGGTTTGGGCGGCCACGGCGTAGGTTTCATTTTGTTTGGCCTCGCCCACAACATTGTACTCTGTGCCCGGCCCGGCCCGCACGTTCATTTTGTCAGTATTGACGCGGAGGTAGGGCGTGGGGGTTGGGGTTGGGGTTGGGAAGGGAGTTTTGGTAGGGGGAATGGGGGTATCGGTGGGAATGGGTGGTTGGGGGGTTGTACCAGTAGGGGGGATGAGAGTATCGGTAGCTGTTGGAGTGGGGGACAAGGTAACAGGTAACAGAGTAGCAACAGGGGTTAAAGTGAGCGTATCTGTGGTAGCCATCACCACGGTGGTCGGCGTTGGGTTGGCCATAATCGGGGTGAATCTTTCAACCAGAAAGGCGCAAACGCCGCAGGCCAGGGCCAAGATAGCCACGGCTGCGCCAATCATCTGCCACAACGGGTCGCGGGCCAAGGCCAGGAACTTCTGTAGCAGGCCGGGCGGTTGCCCCCCTCTCGCTCCCCCCGGCGGGGGGAGAACCAATTCCGCGCCAAGACAGGCCAGCAATTGGCGCAGGCTCTCCTGATAATCGCCCCTTTGAAAATCAAGATATTGCAAGCCGGTCAAGGCCAGTGGAATCCGGCAAGTTTTGTGAACAAGGGGGACAATTTTCAGTTTCAGGGCTTCGGCGTAAAGATACTCCTTGCGCACCCATTCCGCCTGAACCGAGTTAGGCGAGAGAACCACCAAACAGCATTGGCTCTGGGCCAGCGCGGCCTCAATGGTCTGCGTCCATATCTCCCCGCCCACCAATTGGGAAACATCCCACCAGGTGGCAAACCCGGCCCGCTCCAAATCGGCGGCCAGGCGTTCCACAAAAGCCTTGTCCCGGCGGGAGTAGCTAATGAAAATTTGCCCCGGCTGCCCCGCCGAAACCGGCTCGGCTATTTTTTCTGCGGCCAGGCGGGGGCCTGACAGGCGAACCAATTCGGCTTGCAACTTGGCCAGTTCGGCCTCGGTATCTTCAATTTCGGTCAAAATATAAGGCGGCGTATGAATGCCCATCGCGGCCCGCTGCTCTTTGAGTTTTTGTAGCCGGCGCTGATAATTGGCAATTAAGCGTTGCAGGTCGTCCTGGCGAGACATGGTTGGGCCTCAGTCTGAAATGATACATCCCCATTGTAAAGTCAAGTCAGCTTTTCGTCAATCCATAATTGGTTATTTCTTTCTCTTACAGTAAAATAAGGTATATGCAAAAACTTACCATCATCGGCGGCGGCCTGGCCGGAACCGAAGCCGCCTGGCAAGCGGCGCAGCAAGGAATACCAATCTGTCTATACGAAATGCGGCCGGCGCGCCAAACCCCGGCCCACGTGACCGACCAACTGGCCGAATTGGTGTGCAGCAACTCGCTGGGCAGCGATTTGCCCCACCGCGCCCCGGGCCTGCTCAAAGCCGAAATGCGGCGGCTGGGTTCCTTGATCATGCAGGTGGCCGGGGAAGCGGCTGTGCCTGCGGGCGGAGCGCTGGCCGTGGATAGAGAAAAGTTTGCCGGGGGTGTGACCCAACGTATCGAGAGCCATCCTCTGATTGAAGTACGGCGCGAAGAGGTCAAAAAAATTCCCAACACGCCCGCCATCATCGCTACCGGGCCGCTCACGTCTGCGGCGCTGGCGCGGGAGATTGCGGCGCTATCGGGCGAGCAGTATCTCTATTTTTACGATGCGGTCTCGCCCATTGTGGAAGTTGACTCCATCAATCTGGACATTGCCTTCCGGGCCAGCCGCTACGGGCGGGGAGAGCAGGCGGAAGGCGATTACCTCAATTGCCCTTTGAATAAAAATGAATACCTGGCCCTGGTCAAGGCCTTGAGCCAGGCCGAACAGATAGAACTCAAACAGTTTGAAAAAGAAGACAATCACTTTTTTGAAATGTGCCTGCCCATCGAGGAGTTGGCTCGCCGGGGGGAGCAGGCCCTGGCCTTTGGCCCTATGCGCCCGGTGGGTTTAACCGACCCGCGCACGGGCCGCCGGCCTTACGCCGTGCTGCAACTGCGGCAGGACAATTTGGCCGGAACGCTGTACAATATGGTCGGGTTTCAGACCAATCTAAAATGGGGCGAGCAGAAACGGGTTTTTCAAATGATCCCCGGCCTGGAAAACGCCGAATTTATGCGCTACGGGATGATGCATCGTAACACTTACCTTAATTCGCCCAGCCTGCTGGAACCAACGATGCAGTGGCGCGCCCGGCCCGACCTCTTTTTTGCCGGGCAAATTACGGGGGTAGAGGGGTACGTGGGCAACGCCGCTACCGGCTTGCTGGCCGGCATTAATGCCGCCCGGCTGCTGCAAGGCCAATCGCTCCTGACCCTGCCCCCCACCACCATGCTGGGAGCGTTAGGCCACTACATCACTCACGCCGAGCCAAAAGATTTTCAGCCGATGAAGGCCAATTTTGGCTTGCTGCCGCCCCTGGAACGTAATATTCGTCACAAACAGGCCCGTTACCAGGCTTATGCCGAGCGAGCCTTGCGGGATTTGGAAGCGATGATAAAAGAAGTAGGAATTGAAGATGAGAGAGTAGGAATTAGAAATTAGGAGGAGTGTTCTCCTGTCCCCAATTCCTAATTCCTGATTCCTCCTCTCGTTTTACAATGTGATTCTTATGAAAAACAAACGCCTGGCCCAATGGCTACAAGACCACGCCGACATGTTGGGCCACCTTGACGACGAAAAAGATAATACCTTTCACGTGGCTCTCTACGAAGGCATCATTGATCTGGCCCTGAACGGCGAAACCCGGCTGGCCGAATCGGTGGTGGAGAGCGCAACCACCTACGCCGTGGCCATCGGCCGCGGGCTGACCGACCTGCTGGGCGTCCCGCAACGCCTGCGACAGCGCATCTGGCAGCGCATTGGCGAGGAGATTGACCCTGAGCCTGCTTTTGCCATGCTGGCCGACCTTGACGCCATTTTTGTCCATCTGACCCGCGTCACCATTGAAGTTTACCAGGAAACAACCAAACTGGCTCACGCGGCCCGCGCCTCGGAAATCTCCCGCCTGTACACCGAATCCGAACAAAAAGTGATGGAATACGCCGCCGAAGTAGCCCGGGCCAACCGCGAACTGGCTCAATTGGAACAGGCCAAAACCGATTTTATCAGCATTGCCGCCCACGAATTAAAAACGCCCCTGACCCTTATTCAGGGTTACGTGAACATTTTGCGCGATATGGAGATGGGGAAACAGGCCGATTCGCTGGCCGAAGGGATCAACCGGGGCGCAGAACGCATGGGCGTTATTATCAACGATATGCTCGACCTCTCCGCCCTGGATATGAACAAACTCATCCTGATCGTCGAGCCGGTCAGCCTCAAACGGACCCTTGACCTTATTGTGGACCAACTGAGGACGGCCCTGGCTGAACGGCGCCAAACCGCCGCAGTGAACCTGGATACCCTCCCGGAGATTGAGGCCGACGGGCGCCGGCTGCATCAAGTTTTCAAACACATCCTCTACAATGCCATCAAATATACGCCGGATGGAGGGCACATCACTATTACCGGCCAGGCAGTGGCGCCGACCAAAACCAAAGCCGCCTGTCTGCAAATCATCATCGCCGATACCGGCGTGGGCATTGCCCCGGAGGACCGGGACAAGATCTTTGAAAAGTTTTACCGGGTGGGCAATTCAGATTTACATTCAACCGGGCAGACCAAATTTATGGGCGCCGGGCCGGGATTGGGGCTGGCCATCGCCAAGGGGTTAGTAGAAGCGCACGGCGGGCAAATCTGGGCCGAAAGCCCGGGCTTTGACCTGAAAAATTGTCCGGGCAGCAAGTTTATTGTTACCTTGCCGCTCCAGGTTACGCCGCGCTCGGGAATTCATGTAGAGCGCATTGCCCAATTAAAACTTGAAACCGAGGAAGCGGACGCGGATCATTCATGAAACCGGCCCAACGCGCCCAAAATTTACCGCAATATTTTTTTGCCACGCTCAACCAGCGGATTGCCGCCCTCCAGGCCCAGGGCGCCGACATCATCCGGGTTGACGCCGGCAGCCCCGACATGCCGCCGGTTGCCTCGCTGCTTGACATCTTAAAAAGCAGCGCCGACGACCCCACCAAACACAACTATGGCGGTTACGCCGGGCAGCCCCATCTGCGCCGGGCCATAGCCCACTACTACCGGCAACGTTTTGGGGTAGAACTGGCCGACGACGAATTACTCCCCCTTATCGGTTCCAAAGAAGGTGTGGTCAACTTACACCTGGCCTGGCTGAATCCGGGCGAACTGTCGCTCATCCCGGACCCCGGTTATCCCAGCTACTCCTTTGCCCCGTTACTGGCGGGTGGTCGCACCGAGTGGTTTGACCTGCTACCCGAACGGGGCTGGCGGCCCGACTTCTCCGCCATTCCCCAGGCCAGCGCCAGGGCGGCCCGCATGCTCTGGCTCAACTATCCTAACAATCCCACCGGGGCCACGGCTACGCTGGAATTTTTTGCCGAGGCGATTGAGTTTTGCCGCCATTATGATATTTTGCTCTGCCACGATGCGGCCTATACGGATGTGACCTACAACGGCTACCGGGCGCCCAGCGTGCTGCAAGCGCCGGGGGCCAAAGAGATAGCCATTGAATTCAACTCGCTCTCCAAAACCTACAACATGGCCGGCTGGCGGGTGGGCATGGCCGTAGGTCAGCGGGAGGCCGTAAAAGCCCTGGCCACGGTTAAAACCCAAATTGATTCCGGCCTGGCCAAACCCATCCAGGATATGGCCGCCGCCGCCCTCACCGGCGAGCAAAGCTGGCTGGCCGAGCGCAACGCCATTTACCAAAACCGGCGGGACCTCTGCTTGGCCGCCCTGCGCCAAATCGGCCTGGCCGCCGACACCCCTCACGGCGCGTTATACGTGTGGTTCCGCGTTCCGCCGGGGTATACGTCGCTCGGCTTTCACACCCACCTGTTGGAAAAAGCCCATCTCTCCCTCACCCCCGGCCACATCTTTGGCCAAAACGGCGAAGGTTGGATGCGCCTTTCTTTTGCCGCCAAAACAGAACGGCTGCAAGAGGCACTGGCCCGGCTGCAACAAGTTATGCGCTCGCTGCCTCGCTGAATTGCCATGATCACCTCTACCAAAAATCCCCACATCATTGAAGCCCGCAAGCTGGCCCAACGCAAACACCGCCTCCGGCAAAATCGTTTTTTGGTGGAAGGACTGCAACTACTAAGCATGGCCGTTCAGATGAGGGCGACCACCCCTGCCGCCGGCGCCAAGATCATTCCCCGCGAAGTTTTTTACAGCGAAGCCCTCTTTTCCGGCGACACCGCCCCGCGCTTGTTGGCCCAACTCATCAAGGCCGGGGCCAAACCCATCCCCGTTGCGCCTAACGTGCTTGACACCCTCTCCGCGCGCGACACCTCGCAGGGTCTCATCGCCATTTTTGCCCTGCGTGAGTTAGAATACACCCCGGCTGAACTCAAGGCCCTCATCTCCCAGCCTGTCTCCCAACCACGCCCCAACCTCATCCTCGTCCTCGACCAACTGCAAGACCCCGGCAACCTGGGCACGCTCATCCGCACCGCCGACGCCGTTGATGGGCGGGCCGTGATCCTGCTGGAGCCTGCCGTGGACCCTTTTGACCCCAAAACCGTGCGCGGCACCATGGGTTCCCTTTTTACCATGCCCCTGGCCCGGATAAAAACCCCTGACGAACTTTGGCCTATGCTGGCCCAAGCAGGCTACCGGCTGGTAGGGGCAGACGCAACGCGAGGTGAAACCGCCTGGCAAAGCAACGTTTTGGCCGGATCGGTGGCCCTGGTATTGGGCAACGAAGCCCGCGGCCTCGATCCCGCCTTGCGCATCCACCTGACCGATTACGTCAGCCTGCCTCTCCGCGGCCATGCCGAAAGTTTAAATGTGGCCGTGGCAGGAGGGGTGTTGATGTATGAATGGCTGCGGGTGAACGAAACGAGAACGACAAAAATGTTTAGAAATTGATAAGTTCAACTTCAAACTCAATGCGCCAACATAACGTAAGAATCCGGCCTGCCTACACGTCAAGATAAGAGTTATAAACTACGCCTTTTCCGGAAACCGTTTAAATGATAACAATCTCCGTAACCGGCCCGCACCAGGGCCAACCTATACTAACTGCCGGAGCGTCTCTTGACCAAGCCCGGGCCGTGATGATTTTGGCGCATGGGCGGGGGGCCACCGCCCAAAGCATTCTCACTCTGGCTCAAGAAATTGACCGGCCCGGCTTTGCCTATTTAGCGCCGCAAGCTGCCGGGAATACTTGGTACCCCCACAGTTTTCTGGCCCCCCTGCCGGATAACGAGCCGCATCTCTCCTCGGCCCTGGCCGTTTTGGAAAATATGATCGCTCAGTTGGCCGAAGCCGGTTTTCCGGCGGAAAAAGTGATGCTCGTTGGCTTCTCCCAGGGGGCCTGCCTGGCGCTGGAGTTTGTGGCCCGCCACGCCCGGCGTTACGGCGGCGTGGCCGGCTTGAGCGGCGGGCTGATCGGCCCCGACGGTACGCCGCGCGACTACGCCGGTTCGCTCAAGGGCACGCCCATCTTTTTGGGTTGCAGCGATGTGGATTTTCACATCCCCAAAGAGCGCGTCCACCATACCGCTACGGCGCTGCGGAGTTTAGGCGGCAAGGTGACCGCGCGGCTTTATCCCGGCATGGCCCACACCATTAACCGGGATGAACTTGAATTTGTCCGGGGAATGATGGCCGGGACTGTGGCTCATTTGAGCCGGACTTTGCCTGAAAAGCCGGATTGGCCCAAACAATAAACTCCACCGGTTTCTTTTACTGTCCTTGCGCCAATCGCGAATTTTGCCAGGCCAGCTCCTCCTGCACCAAGCGCACCAACAATTTATCCAGGTTCTCCACGGAATAATCCTCAACGTGATGGGTGGTGGTGTCGCCGGGCGCGCCGCTGTTGGTAGGGCCTTCGTAGGTCAGGAAAATGAAGCGGCCCATGGTGTATTGCGCCAACTGGCGAAAAACGTATTCACCCTGGTCGTCCAACCCGCTGCTGGCAATGGGGAAAATTTTGATGCCGCGCCGGGCTGCACTTTCCATCTCCTCGGCGTAGTCGTAGTCCTGGGCGTAATCCAGGTGAGGCGGCGCGTCGGCCACCAGAAAGATGAGTTTTACGGCGTTGCCGGTGCGCCATTCTACCTGGTTCACGGCCTTGTGCAGGCCCTCGTTCAACGATTCAGGATAGTCGCCCCCGCCCTCGGCGTAAACTGTGCTCAGATTCTTGGAAAAATCGCGCACGTCGGGGGTGAAGTCATACACCCGGCTGATAAAACTGTCGCCCCGGTCGCGGTAGGTGACCATCCCGTAACGCGCCTCAGGTTGGCCGGGCAGGGCGTCAATCTGGGCGGCCACATCAAAAATGGTGCTTTGAATTTGAGCAATTTCATCGGCCATGCTGCCGGTGGCGTCAATGAGAAAGAGAACGTCCAGATTGATGGCGTTAAAATGTTTCTGAGCATCCAGCGTCACCGTCCAGCGCTCGGTGAAGGCGTTCGACGCCTGCGCGTCAAAACGGGTGAGGGTGAATTGTTCCAGCAGGTTGTCTTTGGCTACTTCCACCAAAAAATGATCCGCCTGCGTTGCGGGAATATGCAACGCCTGGGGATGGAATAGCGCCTGGCCGTTGGCGTAGGTGCGAGCGCGGTAAATTTCCTCGTTCTGCTGCTGTCCGTCCAGGAAAATCCGCACGGCAGCATCCAACACCGGATTGCCCTGCCCGTCTTTGACTTCAATGATGTAACGCTCGCTCACATCCCGGTCGTGCACGTAGGGGCCACCATAGTTGCGGCGATAGAGCAAGTAGTCGTCCCACTGGGCGTTGTCATCCACCTCACCGGCCCGGAGGGGTTGGGATTGTTGGACGGCTTCGCCTCGACCCTCTCCGGCAAAGGTTTCCACCTCGCCGGCCTTCATTTCATCCGCGTTGTCGGCCATGCCGGCCGGGGCTAATGGTTCAGCCGGGGCCGCCGTAGCCAGAGGCACAGCCAGTTCTTTCTCCACTTCCACCTCGTGGACAACGCCCCCCTCCTCCGCTCTTTCGGCAGCGGGTTCTTCGGCCACATAACCGGCCACCGCTTCTTTGGGCGCGTCTTCTCTGGCCGGGGCATTTTCCGCCGGTTGAGAAGCCGCTCCGCCCCAAAAGCTGCAAGCGGAGATAAGGAATACTACTGAAACCAACAAAACAAGACTGCGTACTATTCTATGGGTTGTCTTAAGAATTGACATCTTTCATCTCCTTTAGATAATATTAGGTGTGCGCCTGTTGCAGATAAGACGACCCAAAGTGTAAATTGGTTCCCTCAAGGCACGAACAAAAGATGGCGAACAACGAAGGACGAACTTGATTATTCGTGGCTCGTTGGTCATTCGTCGTTGGTCGTTATTGGAAGGCAGATAATTATGGCTAAAGAAGACACAAAACTGATTTTAATTGCCGACGACGAAGCCCGCATGCGGCGTTTTATGCAGATGAATCTTGAACTGGAAGGCTACCGGGTTATTGAAGCCAGCAACGGCCTGGAAGCCATAAACCGGGTGCGCGAAGACTTGCCCGACCTGGTGCTGCTGGACGTGATGATGCCGGACCTGGACGGCTTTGAAACGCTGCACATCATCCGGGAAACCTCAACCGTGCCGGTGATCATGCTGACCGTGCGCGATGAAGAAGAAGACAAGGTAAAAGGGCTGGAACTGGGCGCAGACGATTACGTAACCAAACCCTTCAGCCCCCGCGAATTAGCCAGCCGCATCAAGGCCGTCTTGCGCCGCACCGAAATGGATTCGCCTGGCCCCGGCAGCAGATCATGGGTTAAAGTAGACGATTATCTCCAGATTGACTTCAATCACCGGCAGGTATACGTGGACGGAAAGCCCATCAAACTCCGCCCCACCGAATACCGCCTGCTTTACCACCTGGTGCAAAACGCAGGCTACACCCTTAGCCATGAAACCATTCTTTCTAAAGTATGGGGGTTTGAGTACCAAGACGAAAGCCAATATGTGCGGCTTTACATCACCTACCTGCGCCAAAAAATTGAGCCGGACCCGGCCAATCCCCGCTATATTTTAACCGAACGGGGCATCGGCTACCGTTTTGTGGACTTTAAAAAACAACAGGCCGGAGGCGAGGGGTGAAAGTTTGCTTTATTGTTAATCCCGCCGCCGGCGGGGTGGGCAGCACATTTCAAAAACAGGTGGTCAAAGCGGCAAACCAACTGGCAAAACAGGGCTGTAAAGTTGAACGTGTTGAAACAAAAGCAAAGGACGACGGGATTCAGGTAAGCCGACAGGCCGCCGCGGCCGGCTTTGAGGTGGCCGTGGCCGTGGGCGGCGACGGCACAATAAATGAGGTTTGTAATGGACTGGCCGGCACAAATACCGCCCTGGCCGTAGTGCCGGCGGGGACGGGCAATGTTTACGCCGCTGATTTAGGTATCCCCATCTGGAGTCCCCTTCACTTTGACGCCGTCACCGAGGCGGTCAAACTCATTATGGCCGGCCGTCGCCGCCGGATAGATTTGGGGCGTTTGCATTTGGCCAATGGCGCCAGCCGTTACTTTTTGATGTGGTGCGGCATTGGCCTGGACGCGGCCATTACCCAGGCCAAATCACCTTCTACGCCCGTGCGCGAGCTAAACTACGCCAGTTGGGTGGTAGCCGGCCTGATGGTTACGTTTGACTTTATGGGCACCCAGGCCACCATTACCACAGATAACGGCACCGAAAAACAGAGAGTTTTAATGGCCCTGGCCAGCAACGGCCAGCTTTACGGCCGGCTCTGGCGCATTGCCCCGGAAGCCAAAATGGACGATGGCCTGCTGGACGTGGCGGTGATGAGCGGCCATCGCTGGCCCTCAACCATCAAACACGTGCTTGGCCTTACCTTCAGGCAGCACGTCAAAGACCCCGATTTTCACCTGTACCGGACCACGCGCCTGCGCCTGTCAACCAAAGAGACCTTGCCCGTACACGTTGACGCCGACCCCATTGGGGCCACACCCATAGAAATTGAGGTGGCGCCCCTGGCCCTCAACGTGATTGTGCCCCATAATGCGCCGGAGCGATTGTTTCAAGCCTACGCCAATTCCACTTCAGGTTGATGCATGGTGTACAAGCCTATCCCCACCTATCTCATCATCGGTCACGTAGCCAGAGACAATACGCCCACCGGGGCTATCCTGGGTGGGACCTGCAGCTACTCGGCCTTGACCGCCCACAAATTGGGCTGCCACACTGCCGCCGTAACCAGTTACGGCCCCGACCTGCCCTCCCTGGCCGCCTTAGAGGGCATTACCCTCAGCACTATCCCTGCCGGTCAAAGCACTACCTTTGAAAATACCTATCAACATGGCGTCCGGCAGCAGAAATGGCTGGCCAGCAGCGCCTCGTTATCGCTCCAAGATGTGCCCCCGGCCTGGCGCAACGCGCCCCTTGTCCACCTGGCTCCCCTGGCCCAGGAGTTGTCGCCCACGCTGTGCGGCCGGTTTCCGAATAGTTTGGTGTGCGTTACCATGCAGGGCTGGCTGCGAGGCCAGGACGCCGCCTACCAAGTGATCTACCAACCCCACCCCCACCTGGAAACCTGGCTCTCAAAAATTGACGTGTTGGTGCTCAGCCTGGCCGATGTGTTTGGCGACCGCGCTGCTCTGGCTCATTTTCTCAACTCGGCCCAAGTGGGCGTGGAAACAGTAGGGCCGGAGGGCTGCCGGGTGTATTATCAAGGACAGGAGACCCACGTGCCGGTTGAGCCTGAAGTGGAGGTTGACCCCACCGGCGCCGGCGACATCTTTGCCGCCGCTTTTTTTATCCGGTACTATGAAACCAGAAATTTTATCCAGGCCGCCCAATTTGCCAATGCCTGCGCCTCACTCTCCGTTAAAAAAAGGGGCATGGAAAGCATCCCCAGCTTGCCGGAAGTGGAAACGCGTCTGGCCGAACTTTATGGTTCCCAACCCAGGTAAAAAATCATGAACTTCACTACAGAAAAAATGCACCCCCCAGAAGACTGGCCAACCGTGCAAGCCATCTACCGGGAGGGGCTGGATACGGGCCAGGCCACCTTTGAAACAAAGGTCCCTGATTGGGCGGCGTGGGATAAAAACCACTTGCCGGATTGCCGGCTGGTGGCCAAAAGCAATGGGTTGGTGGTGGGTTGGGCGGCCTTGAGTCCGGTGTCGCGGCGGTTTGTTTACCGGGGCGTGGCCGAGGTGAGCATTTACCTGGCGGCGGCAGCCAGGGGGCAGGGTATCGGCAAGGCGCTGCTGCAAGCCTTGATTGCCGAATCGGAACGGGCCGGAATATGGACGCTGCAAGCAGGCATTTTTCCCGAAAACATCGCCAGCCTTACGTTGCACCAAGCCTGCGGCTTTCGAGAAGTGGGCGTCAGAGAACGGATTGGCCAGATGAACGGCGTGTGGCGAGATGTAGTGTTGCTGGAGCGGCGGAGTAAAGTGGCGGGGATTTAAAGGAACGCGCTCAGCCACCCCGGCTCTGAACTGTTTGGATCGCCTCCTCGTAAATTCTAATTGTCTGACCGGCCATATCACTAATCATCTGGGGACAATCACCCTCGTGGGGCAACAGAATGTTGTTACAGATATGGCGATGTTGCAAGGCCCAATTGAGGAAATGAAATAGCGTTGAGGTGGCCGGTCGCTGCGCTATCACCTGATCAAACAGGTCCATCGCCCGGCTGGCGGCGGCCTGAAGCCGGTGAGCCGGCGCTATTTCTTTAGCCTGCACAGCGTGATAAAGGGCCACGTACGGTCGGGCATCAACCTGGACCATACTGACGACAAAGCCCTTTGCCCCGGCCAGCAGGGAATCAACCAAAGATCTCTCTTTACCTTGCAGCAACTGGAAATCGGGAATTTCATCCACAAGCCTGACGGGGGATTTGAAGCGGCTGAAGTCGCCGCTGGAATCCTTGAACCCAATGATATTTTCATGGCGGGCCAGGCGCTGCACCATTTCCCAATCCAGTTTCACTTTGGCAAATACCGGAATATCATAGATTACCACAGGCAGGGGGCTGGCATCGGCAAATTTCGTAAGGATGGTTTCTATTTCCGCCTGGCTGTAATCAAAATATCCCGGCGCCGTTGCCACGGCAAGGTGAGCGCCGGCGTCAGCCATCGCCCGGGCATTTTCTAACATATCGTCCAGTCCGGTCGCCATACAGCCGGCCAGCAAGGGCGTATCGGGGCCAATAAAGTCGGCTGCCGCCCGGCAGACCCCGGCCCGGTCGCGGCGGCTAAACCAGGGACCTCGCCCCGTGCTGCCGCCCACAAAAATACTATGACAACCTGCACCCAAAACGTAATGACAGACAGCCCTGAAACCGTCCAAATCCGGTTCGCCGGTACGGGTGCAGGGGGTTACAATGGGGACAACAATGCCTAATGTTTTCATTCATCACCTCTGTTCGGATAGTAGCTGATCCACCAGCGCCCGTTCATTGGCCAGGGTGGACACCAGGCCATCCAGCCGCGCATTACGGAGAGTTTCCAGAATGACCCGGTAGAGAGGGCCGGGCTGGAGTTGGAATTCTTGCCGCAGATAGTTGCCGTCAATCACTGGCGTCACATCGCGTAGCTCGGTCTGGAAACGGGCCAGTTGCCGGCACACCGCGTCATCCTCGCCTTGCAGGGCCAGCCAGGCAATCAGCCGGGCGTCGTCGGAGGTGGAGGCCAGGTGTTGATAGAGACGGCTGGCTTTTTTGGCTCCGGCAATGGCCGCGCGATTCGACCTGATTTGATAGGCGCTGTTGAGCATCGCCCGCTGGTCGGAACGCAGGTTCAGGCGCTGCATCAATTCGGCCAACTCGTCGCCGGCCAGCCAAAAGGACATCAAACCCAAATAGTGCGCCGTATCAGGTGTGATTTCAGCCCAGGGCGTTTCGGCCAGGTGACGCAACAGCTTCACCCGCTCGATGAGCCACTCGTCAACCAGCAGACCGGGATGAATAGCCGCTAAAATCCCCAGCCGGTCGAGTTCCCCCAAAGCTTTTTCGGGATGCCTTTCCCGAAAAATCAAGGCCAATTCGTTAAAAATACGCTCGCCGCTAACCCGGCGGAGCAGGTCCAGGGCATTTTTTAATAATTCGGCGGTGCGCTCTTCCAGGGTAAACTCCAAACGAGCCAGCAGCCGGGCGGCGCGCAGCATGCGGGTGGGGTCTTCCACAAAACTGAGACTATGCAGTACCCGGATGAGCCGTACCTCCAGATCGTTCTGGCCGCCGTAAAAGTCAAGCAATTCGCCAAAACAGTCGGGGGCCAGGCGCAGGGCCAGGGTATTGATGGTAAAATCACGGCGATGCAGGTCTTGCCGGATGGAACTTTGCTCCACTTCCGGCAAAGCCGAGGGATGGCGATAGAATTCGGTGCGGGCGGTCACAAAGTCAAGCGAGGCCAGCGTGGCCCTGTTGTCGCCGGAAGGCGGAGCAAAAGGAATAGGGTCGGCCAAAATCCATTTAGCCGTGCCAAAACGGCTATGGCTGTGGACTCGCCCGCCACGCCGTTCGCTCAGCTGCCGCGCCAGCATAATGGCGTCCCCTTCCACCACCAAATCCAGATCAAAGCGCGGGCTGACCCTGGCTTTGGCCGCGTCGTCATCCTCGGCCAACATGGTCAGCAGCAGGTCGCGCACAAACCCGCCCACCAGATAGAGGGTGTCGCCCTGGCCCACGGCCAACTCGCCAGCCTCGCGCAATAATTGCAGCAGTGGCGGCGAGAGGGCTTCTTCTAATTGCGGGGTGAGGTTGGGCGCCGCCGGCGCTTCGCCGTTGGCCATCTGCCACAGGTTGATCAAATCGGTGCGGGTGACAATGCCCATCACTTCGCCGCCGGAGTGGTTGAGCACCGGCACCTGGCCGATACCCTGTTCGGTCATCAGCTTTTGCACGGCGTCAATGCCATCGGCGGGCGTGACAAAAAACTCACCTTTTTTCATGAACTGGCTGATAACCGCGCCTTCCAGCCGGTGGCGGCAAGCTTTGTCAATTTCCCGGCGCGAGAGCACGCCCACAATTTGGCCCGTGTTTGGATCAACTACCGGAAAACCCTCGTGGCCGTAACGGTTCATCATTTCGGCGGCGTGGCGCACCGTGTGAGTAGGGGCCAGGGTACGTGCGCCCCTGGACATTACCTGGGCCACGGTGGTGGCCGGCTGCACTTCCAGTTCCAGCAATTTGAGCAGCTCTTTACGCAGGTCGGGCAGCGATTTTTCTTTAATGAGCGCCGCCGCGGCCCGGGGATGACCGCCGCCGCCAAAAAACTCGGCGATATGGGCTACATCAATGGCCTCGCTGGTGGAACGAGCCACCATCTGCACATGGTCGCTCATCTCAATGAAAATAAACAGGGCTTCCGGCTGGTATAAGTCGCGCAAACGATGCGCCAAGGTGCTCACTTCTTCCACGTAACGGTCAATACTGGCCAGGCCAATGATAACGGTGTGGCCGTGGGTGGTACGGGTTTCCAGGTTTTCCACCAACTGCTCATATAATAGTTTTTGGGCGTCACTCATGGCGTAATTGAGATACTCGCGCATGATGTCAAGGCGCGCGCCTTTTTCCGACAACAACCAGGAAGCGGCTTGCAGGTCGCGGGGGGTGGTATTGGCGTAGGTCAGCGAGCCGGTGTCTTCGTAGATGCCCAACAAAAACAGGGTGGCCTCGATTGACGAGAGCGGTAGAGAGGCCTTGCGGATTTGTTCAACCAGCAGGGTGGCGGTGGCGCCGGTATCGGCCAGGCTGACGGTTGTAGCCGGGGCAGGGCGTTGGTGCAGTTCGTGATGGTCAATGATATGCAGAGGCGTGTCTGGCCCCACCCCTTTGAGAGTAGGTGGCTGCTGCGTATCAACCAGGGTAACCCGGCTGATCGGTTTGCGCTCCAATTCGCTCAGGCGCACAAAGGGTAGCTGATTTTCATAGAGGGTAATAAAATCTCGCACGTTCCGGTTGACCGTGTTGGGCAACACCGGCGCAGCGTCAGGGTAAAGCCGCCATGCGCCCAGCAAGGAAGCGATGGCGTCGAAATCTGCGTTGGGATGAGTGACGATGACGTGCATAGCTTTAGTATACCACGAAGCCGCGCAGAGCAGAAGCAGGGAAAGGCATGAGGATACGTCAGTTTGAGGTAGGCGGCCAGTTATGCGCCCTTTTCAATTTCGGCCCAATGATAACGACTAATGACCTGGGGCAAGGTTTTGGTAAATTGGGGGCTTTTGGACAGGCCCATTTTGAAAAGCAAAAATTTGGCCATCGTCCACACGGTGGATAGGCCGTAAACCGTGCTGCGTTTGAAATTGATGGAGGAGGCCTCTTTGAAGTAGCGGGTGGGCACAGCAATTTCGCCAATTTTGAAATTAAAGGCAGTGGCCTGGGCCAAAACCTCGCTGTCAAAAACAAAATCATTGGAATTGAGCACAAAGGGGATAGTGGTTAAAAACTGGCGGCTATAGGCCCTGAAACCGGAATGATATTCGCTCAGGTTCTGGCCCAGCACCAAATTTTCCAACCAGGTCAAAAAACGGTTGCCGATGAATTTATAAAACGGCATGCCTCCTTTCAGAGTGTCCCGGCCCAGAAAGCGGGAGCCAATCATCATATCATACGCGCCACGCCGGATTGGCTCAATGAGCGCGGGAATCCGGGTGGCGTCGTATTGGTTGTCGGGGTGCAGCATCACCACAATGGTCGCCCCCTCCTTAAGCGCCTCCAGGTAACTGGTTTTTTGATTGCCGCCATAGCCCTTGTTTTGCACGTGAATTATGGTTTTTAAGCCCAGCTTGCGGGCAATCTCCACGGTTTCATCTTCACTAACGTCGTCTGTTAAGATCACTTTATCCACCACTTCCCTGGGAATGCTTTCATAAGTAACTGCTAAGGTTTGGGCGGCGTTATAGGCGGGCATAATCACGACTACTGACATCTTTCTTTCACCCCGGTTATGGCAAACGATAAATTTTGATAATCGGCCCCGGCCGGCGGCGATAGAGGGTATCATCGGCCGGGCCAAAAACCTGGTCATGGTAAAAAAAGCCGTCATATTCAGCCACGTAGGGTTGAAAAAGGGCGATGAGTGCGGCATTTTCATCCAGGGCCTGCATACGGGCGGCCAGTTGCGCCTGGTGAGCTTTATCGCGCAGAGGACGGGCATAATGAAAACTGCTGGCGATAACGTATTGCACGCCCCAGGCCCGGTATTGCTGGAGGTCTACCTCGGCTACTCCCCCGTCAGGCACAGGGACAAAGTTATAAGGGCCAATTTTCAGACCGGGCATGGCCAGGGGCGGCCCCCACGGCGGCGCGAGCACGGCGGCGGCCAGGTTACTACCCGGCGGAATATTTTGACTAATCCAATGCAAAGCCTCCGTGCGGGTGTCGAGCTGGCTAAAAACATGATCGGCGCATAAGGCCACGTAGGTTGAGGGGAGGGTCAACAAAAGCATAACCAGTAACCCCAGAAACTTGGGCCAGGGATCATTCTGAACGAAACGCAACAAGGTGGAAAAGCTCCACCGTTTGACCCCCACCCAAATTGTTTCGGCAGCCAATACGGCCATTGGCGGGAGTAGCGGCGTTAACCAGCGCACAAAGTACATTTCTTGTCGCTGTAAATAGAAAAAACCGATGAGGGGCAAGGCGAACAACACCAAGTCGGCGCGGCGATGTCGCCACAGGGCAAATAACCCGGCGACCAGGAAAAGCACAAACAGCGGCCAACCAAATCCCCAGATCAAGCCTTTTAGATAAAAAAATGCTCCGCCAGCCGGATCGAGATCAAGCCCCAAAAAGCCGGTTTGCGCCGACTGAAGATTTTCACTGAAATCGGCCCAAAATTCTTCTCGTTGCCACAACGTGTAGGGGGAAACCAGCAAATAGCTGGCAATCGCTATTAAACCGGCCAGCCCAACCAACCAGAGCCGGCGGAGGCGCTCCGGCCAATGTTGATACCTTTGACTGAGGAGATGGGCCGCGCCCAACGGCAGCGCCAATAATCCGGCTGAATATTTGGTGGCGGCGGAGAGGCCCAAGGTTAGACCCGCCCATAAATAATCAGATGGATGAGCGCGTTTGACAATGTTGAGGCAAAAATAGAGGGTTACGGCCGCGCCCAGGGCCACCGGCGCGTCGCTTACGGCAAAATGGGCTTCTCGGGCCGGGAGAAAAGCCAGGCCAAAAATGATGGCCGCGCCCAGGCCGGTTTCGCGGCTGTAGGCGCGCCGGCCCAAATGATAAACCATTAAGGTGGTCAAAACGCCCATCGCCACACTGGTGTAACGGGCCAGGTACACCAGGCCGGTAATCCAGGGCAACATCGGCTCGCTCCAGGCGGCGTTCAAGTCAAAAAAAGCGGGGAAAGCGTTAAAAAGTTTTAGGCCCGCGTAAGTTAAGGTGTAGACCACGCCAATAAAATAAGGGTACAGGGTTGGATTATAGTAGGCCAGGGGTTGAAAATTTCCGGAAACAACGCCGATGGCGGGCAGAATGTATTGCTGTTCGTCGGGGTGGTAAGCAAATGGCAGGCCAAATTGAATGCCCCAGAGCCGAAGGCAAAAGCTAAAGAGCGTGATGACAATTAAGAAAAAGCGGGTTGTTTGGGGTGGTACCATAGCTTCTTAGGAACGGCGCTCAAATAACTTCTCTATTTGAAAATTGGAGATCAGAGAGGGAGAGATTATTGACCTGAAATCTCCAATCTCCTTCACGCCAGTCCTAATCTCCCGTCGAATGGGATAAGTTAATTGATTTTCAATTCTTAGCTTATCGAATCAGGCGGATTAGTCAATTTTCTCCAAGGTAATTTCATTTGACAAGCTGTTTGCCAAAGCAGCTATTTTGGATAAGATGGTGTAATCTGGATGAAGAGCCATTAATTTTTTACACCAACCCACAAACTCAGAGCAAACTGTGCCTGTTTTGTCCAAACTCAGACAATTCTATATCTGGCCACTGGTCTTGCTCATTGTCGGCAATAGCTTGATAATGATCAAACCAATCCCTCCAGAATTACGCTATGCCGCAGTCCTGATTTTGCTGGCCTTTTTGTCTGGTTGGGTCTGGCTGCAAGCTTTTTCGGTGCGGTTGGATGATATGGCCGAACGCCTGGTGCTGGCGATTGGATTGTCCCTGGCCCTGACCACGCTGGCCGCGATGCTGGCCGTTTACCTGCCCGGCCCTCTCACCGACAGCCAATTACTTATCATCAACAATGTGCTCATCGGCGGGGGCTTGATCATTATTTGGCGGCAGCGCGGCGGCACTCGCTCTCCTGTTGCCCGAAATTTCACCTTGATCTTTGTGGCCCTGGTGATTTTGGCCGCCGCGCTGCGCCTGCCCCGGTTAGGCTACGCCGAATTTCACGAGGACGAAGCCGAAGCCCTGATGCTGGGCGTGCGCCTGCTGCAAGGCGAAGATTACGCCCTCTTTTTGCACCGCAAAGGCCCGGCGCAGATGCTTACGCCGGTCTCCTTTTGGTTGCTGACCGGCCGCCTTGACGAAACTCTGGCCCGCTTCCCCTTTGCCTTCAGCAGCATCTTGAGCGCAACTACTCTCTTTTTCATGGGGCGGCGCTGGTTCAACTGGCCGGCGGGCCTCATCGCCGGGCTGCTGTGGGCGGTCAATGGCTACGCCATTGGTTTTGGGCGGATGGTGCAATACCAGGCCCTCATCTTTTTCTTGGGGCCGCTGGCAATTTATTGTCTCTACCTGGCCTGGCAAGAGAACCAACCCCGTCTGCAAATTCCGGCCGCCATCCTGCTGGCCGCCTGTCTGCTGGCTCATTTCGACGCGCTGCTGTTGCTGCCGGCTGCGGGCTACTTGATTTGGCTTAACCTGAACAGGCAAATAAAAGAGCAACCCAGCAAGGCCGTCACGGTTCTGGCAGTACTTCTTTTTCTGGCTCTATTGGCCGCTTTTTACATCCCTTACCTGCTTGATCCTGAATTTGAGCATACTGTTTCCTACCTGGCCGAATCGCGCGTTAAGCCGGGTTTCCTTTACAACAACCTCAAGCTATTGCGGCGACTGGACCAAGATTATAGTTCTCACTTTTACTTGCCGCTGGTGGCCCTGGGCCTGCTCAGTTTTGCCGTTGGGCAGACGTTGGGTTTTGCCCAAAAATGGCGCTGGGCGGCGCTGGGTCTGGCGCTTTTAGGCGGGTCTACCCTGTGGCGACCAGAAGTTTGGCAGAGCGGTTCATCGAGCCTGGCCGGATTACCCTGGCTGTTGCTGGGCCTGATCTATATCTGGCTTTCTCCCTCCCTTGAGAGCAGAACAGCCTGGCTCATGGTTGGCCTGCCCTTTATCGGCTACGTTTTTTTGGTAGACGATCCGCGCACGCATCTTTACATTATTTACCCCGGCGCGGCGCTACTGGCCGGGGCAGGCTGGGCTATTCTGACCGGCAAAACGACAGGCTGGCGGCGTGAGGACAAAGGGACAAACATTTTGACGACAAGTCCTCCTTCAATGCTGGGCCTTGCGGCTAAAGTTTTTGGATTAATCATCGGTGTTCTGCTGGTGACTCTGGTTGTGGTTTATAATGTTGCCGTTTTTCTACAAACTGAAACGTCTTTTTCCAGGCTGCAAACGCAATGGGAATCCTCAAACTGGGAAATGATTTACGACGACTTGCCCCAACCAAGAACCTATTTTGGCTACCCCAAACGTGAAGGCTGGAAAACAATTGGCGCCCTGCGGGCGCAAGGTCACTTTTCCGGCGACTTTCGCAGCATAAACGAGGATTTTATTATTCCCATCTGGTACAACTATGGCCAGGCTCGCTCTTGTTACAATACCCCGGCCCATTTTTTTGTTCGCTCTACCGGGGACGAGCCGCCCTCTACCGAATACGTTGAAACAGGGCAAGTGCAACGAGAGGGCGAAGTTCGCCTGCGCATCTTCTCCAAGCAGGCAGAAACTCTGATCAATTCACCTGTTTACCCCCTGGAAAAGTACGAAGATACTTTTGACCAACTGGCCACCCCGCTCCAATTTGCCCAACAAGCCGAACCAACCCAAAAAGGGGATGCTCAATTTGGTTCGGCCATCAAGTTTGTGGGGTATAACCTGCCCACGACCACTGTTGCCGCTGGCGAAACCCTTTATCTTGATCTATACTGGCAGGCCCTGGAAAATCCGGGCAGGGATTACCGGGCTTTTGTTCATTTGACCGACGGCGCAACCCTGTGGGGCCAGCAAGACGACGACCCAGCCTGCCGCCTGCCCACCTCCATCTGGCGAGCCGGGCAGCGAGGGATGGGTCAATTCCGCCTGCCGGTCAACCCGGAAACGCCGCCGGGACACTACCCCTTGATCATCGGCCTGTACCGGGCCGACACGCTGGAACGCCTAAAAATAACCGGCGGGGCCGGCCAACCGGGCGACGATTTTTTGTGGCTAAGAGATATTGAGATCACCAGGAGATAATGCCATTGACCTCATCTACAAAATTTAAATTTTCGCGGGCCAGAAGAATATCGGCCGGTATTTTGTTGGCCCTAACCAGTGTGTGCATCACCACCTTGTTACTTGAGTTGGCGGTTCGCCTGCTGCTGCCGCCGCCCTACAGTGTAGACACCGGGCAATTTTTTACCTGTCATCCTACTTACGGCTGGATCGGCACGCCGCACTTTCACGGCGTCATCGAGAGCGAGCAATATCAAGAGGAATTGACCTTTAACTCGCTGGGCATGCACGATACCGAACATGCCCTGGAAAAATCGCCCCATACCTTTCGTATCCTGGTGTTGGGCGACTCTTTTACGCACGCCCTTCAGGTGGACGAAACTCAAACCACCCACCAGGTTCTGGAAGACCTGCTCAACAACCAGGGGCAGGGGGAAGAAAACTTTGAGGTAATTAGCGGCGGAGTGGTCAACTGGGGCACCAATCAACAACTGGTCTACTACCGGGAACAGGGACGTTATTATAACCCGGACCTGGTGGTACTGATGTTTTTCATCGGCAACGACCTGGCCGACAACCTGCCCGGCAACGCCCTGACCATAAAAGGATTTAACTGCTACGCCCCCTACCTTGCTCTGTGCGACAACGAACTGAACCCCACTCCCCTGACCTACGCCCCTGGCTTTAGCAGGCTACAGAACAATTGCTCACTCTTACGGCGCACCCTGATCCAGGGAATGGGCGCGCTCTACCAGCACTCCCGCCTGTACCAACAAATCGAACCGCTCCTCGTGGCCCATTGGCCCCGTGAACAATTTGGACAAAACTATCCCCTTTTCTATACGGCGCTCTACTTGCCCCACGAGGAATTTGAGTTAGAGCAAGCGTATCAAATTACCCAGGCCACCTTGGTCCAATTACAACAAGAAGTTGAGGCCGATGGCGCCCGGTTTGCCATAGCCCTCATTAGTCCCTGGCCGGTCGTCCAGTTGGCGGTGCTGTCACCGGCAGAGTGGGAAATTTTTTTAAGAGACAATCCCACCCTGGCCGAAGCGCAAGTTGACCGTCCCAATCACCGGCTGGCCGAGTTTTTTGATCGCCACGATATAGCCTATCTTGATTTGACTACTCCCATGGTTGACTACTCAGCCGCTAACGCCCGCGTCCCCTTGTATTTTATTGGCGAAGGACATTGGACTGTTGAGGGCAATCGGGTGGCGGCGGAAACATTGTTCCAATGGCTGATGAAAAATAATTTTCTTGAAACAGAATCGGCCAACAACCAAAATTGAGGACAGGTTCTTCTTCTCGTTCCCAAATTCAGTTTGGGAACGAGACAATAGCCGGGAAAACCGGCTTCTCAAAATTTAGTAAATACGGCCTGTATCTTTTCAGCCAAACTAAGGTCACAGGTAGCCTTAAAGGCAAAATCGGCCTGGAACTGTTGCAGATTCTCCAACTCTCCCACAAAAGCGCTGCCGTTTGGATAATAATCAATGGGTGAACTGGAATAACCCCTGGCCGTAATGGCCTTATCGGGAGTGGCAGTTGGGGAAGAGAGAAAGAAAAAAAAGGTACATCCCGCGGAGTTAGTAATTGACGGAAAGGAGAAGGTGCGCTTTTGATAATCCCCCACCGTGTTGCCGGCAAAGGTTTCTGTATAAAGAATTTCTTGAGTCGAGGTATCAGCAGCCAGGTAAAAAGTAACCGGCTGATCATGGTGATGGTCAAATGTGCCCAGGGTAATTTCAAGCTGATTAAAATTATCACAATCCATCCGAAAAGTCTGCCCCAGAATACTGGAGCCGGCCAGCGGCGGCCCCAAATAAATATCCATTGTTTGAGAAATATCGGTAGCTAAAGCATTGGCTCGAGTCCATAAACCCACCAGCAGCAGATAAAGCCCAATCACGGCAGCGCCCCAATGATAACCCGTCCAGTGTTTTTGCCTGAGATACGGCCAGAAACCCAACCCGGCAAAGAATATTACAAAAAGACCCAGCCCCGGCGTCAAGGGAGTGAGTAGCAACAATAACCCCAGCGCCAACCAAAATCGCTGCGGGCGCTGGCGGCTCCAGCGGGACGCGCTGGCCACAGGCGCAGCGGCAAAAAGCATCACCAAAGGAATGACGGGCAAACGAAACCGGAACTGAATAAAGAACAGAATCGTGGCCAGGCTAACCGTGGCATAAATTGCCAACAATAGAGCCGTTCTCGGCCAACAGCGGCCCCGCACCAGCAATATGCCCAACAGAGCCATAAGGGCCATCGCCTGCCAGGCCAGGGGTAAAGGGGCCAGGATGCGCGTTTGCCGGATGGTCAGGGGGAAGAACGGCTCGATCAAACGGGGTTCGGCTTCGCCAAACCAGAGCCAGGTTTTGGTAGCCGTTAAGGCCAGGGCATCGAGCGGCTGTTCGCGCACGTATTGTAATACTTCGGCTGGATAGGTGGTTTTTCCTTGTTTCACCTGTTCAATTGTTTCCAAAAAACGCAACACGGACGGTTGAGATTGAATATGGGCCAAACTATCAAAACCCTGCGCGTTGGGATTGTTGCCGGTAAAAAGATTGATCCCAAAGTTATCCGACAATAGCATCAAACGTCCGCTCGCCTGATAGTTGTGCCAGGTAAACGGAGCTATCAGCATCAACAAAGGCAAAACAAAAAAGAGAAAATCAATGGCAACCTGTTTCACCGATGCCCGCATCCAAAAAATCCAGATAACGGCAACCGGCAAAACAAGCAAAACCGTAGGCCGGCTCAACCCGGCCAGGCCAAAGGCGATCCCGGCGCCCAAGACATACAGAGAGTGCCGGCGGGCGTGGTATTTTAGCAACAGAAATATGCCCAATAATAAAAAAGGGGTGGTCAAAAGGGCCTGGTCAAAACAGGGCAGGTAAAAAATATAGTAGTTATACGTGGCCAAACCCAAAGCGGCCAGCGCGCCGGTTAAGGGCGAATAAGTTAAGCGGCCAATACTATATAAAGCGGCAATGCCAAGCAGTTGCAGCAAGGCCTGCCCCAGAACAGGCAAAAGCAGGGCAGTCTCCCAAAATTGTCTTAAGGCCGCCAGATAAATGGGATAAAGGGGAATAAAATAAAAAACCTCGTTATCGCCGGGCACAGAACCATCCAGCAACCCTACAGCGCGCTGGACGTGCGCTTCGGCATCTACTCCGCAAAAGGGCTTATCCATAAAACTTTGGGGAAACAGTTCTCGCAACTCGGCCAGATAAGCGGTTTGCAGGCCAAAGGCCAATAGTAAAATGAAAAGCGGCAGAAATTTTTGGGGAACAACTCTTGTCATTATGGAATTTGGCGTTGAGGGATCAAAATGATGACCCCATGTTACCGGCTGATTTTTGCCGGGTGAGTATACAATACATTTTTGTCTTTTCCAAAAAAGATATAAAATCGAAAAGTCATCCGGTTAGACAGTCTGAATGTTCTATATTATACTATTGCCTCGTTTGCGACCCCTTAAGGCCTGACAAAAAATTATGGCGACTGACAAATTAGCTGCTAACTATTTGACCTGCTTCAATAATAAACAAGTGATGATTACCGGCGGCCTGGGCTTTATCGGCTCAAACCTGGCCCGGCGATTGGTGGAATTGGGGGCCAGGGTGCTGCTGGTCGACTCGCTCATCCCCGATTACGGCGGCAACCTGTTCAATATCCACGACCTCAAAGACCGGGTCCAGGTCAACATTGCCGACATCCGCGACGAGTATGGGCTGCGTTACCTGGTTCGTGATCAAAACTACATTTTCAATTTGGCCGGACAGGTGAGCCATCTGGATAGTATGACCGATCCCTTTACCGATCTGGAGATTAATGTGCGGGCGCAACTCTCTTTGCTGGAGGCGTGTCGCCATCATAACCCTACGGTCAAAATTGTGTTTGCCAGCACCCGCCAAATTTACGGCCGGCCGGATTACCTGCCCCTGGACGAACAACATCTGCTCCACCCGCCCGACGTTAATGGGGTCAACAAAATGGCCGGGGAGTGGTATCACACCGTTTACCATCGGGTGTACGGCCTGCACACGGTTTCGTTGCGTTTGACCAACACCTATGGCCCCGGCCAATTGATGAAACATAACCGCCAGGGTTTTATCGGCTGGTTCATTCGTTTGGCCGTCTTGGGCCAGGAAATCCAGATTTTTGGCGACGGCGAACAACGCCGCGACCTTAACTTTGTGGAAGATGTGGTTGAGGCCTTGTTACGCGCCGCGGCCAGCCCCCAGAGCCAGGGCCAGGTTTATAACCTGGGCTGCAACCAGCCCATCACCTTGAAAGCTTTGGCCGAGCTGCTCATAGAAATAGCCGGGCAGGGTAGTTATCGCTTGATCCCCTTTCCACCGGAACGCAAACGCATTGATGTGGGCGACGTGTACTGCGCTTATGCCCGCATCCAGGCTCAGTTGGGCTGGCAACCAACCACTCCCCTCCGCGCGGGATTGGCCCGCACCATTGCTTATTACCGCCAATACGGCGAGCATTATTGGAGCTAAATTTGCCGGTCCCTTCTGTAAACCTTGCCCAACAATACCAATCTCTCCGGGCCGAGATAGACGCAGCCGTTCAGCGCGTGTTGGCCGGAGGCTGGTATATTTTGGGCAAAGAAACGGCTGCCTTTGAAGCGGAATTCGCCGCCTACGTGGGCGTAGGGCACGCCATTGGAGTAGCCTCCGGCACCGACGCGATCACGCTGGCTTTGCAAGCCGTGGGCGTAAACCCCGGAGACGAAGTAATTACGGTCAGCCATACCGCCGTGGCCACGGTCGCGGCCATAGAGCTGACCGGGGCGCGCCCTGTTTTTGTTGACATTGATCCGGTCACGTTTACCATGAATCCGGCCCAAGTGGAGGCAGCCGTTTCGCCCCGCACCCAGGCTATCGTGCCGGTCCATCTGTACGGCCACCCGGCCAACCTTGAGGCAATTTTGACCGTGGCCCGCCAACACCGCCTGGCGGTAGTGGAAGACTGCGCCCAGGCGCATGGTGCGCGGTATCGCGGGCAAATGGTTGGTTCTTTTGGCGACGCCGCCGCTTTCAGCTTTTATCCTACCAAAAACCTGGGCGCGGCAGGCGACGGCGGCATCATTGTCACCAACCGCGCCGACGTGGCCGAACAGACGCGCTTGCTGCGCCAGTACGGCTGGGCGGAACGATACGTGAGCCAGGTTAGAGGCACTAACAGCCGGCTTGACGAAATGCAGGCGGCCATTCTACGGGTTAAACTCCGCCACCTGGAAACATGGAACAAACGACGCCGAGAATTGGCCGCTGATTATACTACCCTGCTGGCCCATACCCATTTAACCTTGCCCCACCCGGTGGGCGATGTGACACACGTTTATCATCTCTACGTGGTGCGGAGTCAAGAGAGAGACAAATTATTAACCGACCTGCGCGAGCAAGGCCTTGGCGCGCAAATCCACTATCCTGTGCCGGTCCACCTTCAGCCGGCTTACGCCGGTCTGGGTTTTAGGCCGGGCAGCCTGCCCGAAACAGAACGAGCCGCCCAAGAGGTTTTATCCCTCCCCCTATACCCGGAAATGAGCCAAACGGCCCTGGAAATGGTTTGTGAAAGAATTCAACAAAGGTAAACAAAATGAAACGTCCCAGCATTTCTGTTTTTTTCCCGGCCTATAACGATGCCGGCACCATCCCCAGCATGGTCATCACCGCCATTCTCACCTTGCGTGAGCTGAGCGACGATTACGAAGTGATTGTCGTCAATGACGCCAGTAAAGACCATACCGGCGAATTATTGGCCGAGTTAGCCCGCCGGTACGACTGCGTGCGCATTGTCACCCACCCCCAAAACAAAGGTTACGGCGGGGCGTTACGCAGCGGTTTTGCCCACGCCACCAAAGAGTTAGTTTTTTATACGGATGGCGATGCCCAGTACGACCCGCGCGAGTTAAAACTGCTGATGCCGGTCCTCACCGCCGAAATTGATCTGGTCAACGGTTACAAAATCTCGCGCAACGACCCCCTTCACCGCATTATTATTGGTAGAATTTACCAGCATTTTGTGCGCCTGGCCTTTGGCCTCAAATTACGCGACCCCGATTGTGATTTCCGCATCATGCGCCGCTCAATTTTTGATAAAGTCAAATTAGAATCAGACAGCGGCGTGATTTGTGTGGAAATGATGAAAAAAATCGGCGATAACGGTTTTCGCATTGCCGAGGCGCCGGTGCATCATTATCACCGGGCTTACGGCCACTCTCAATTCTTTAATTTCCGGCGCTTATTTCGGGTGGCGGTGGATTTAACCAAATTATGGTTTCGGCTGGTGGTCAAAAAAGAGCATCTGCAAACAGATTTTGTGGCGCCCTCGGTAAGGATTTCCAATCAATGAATCCGCGCGAATATGAAATAATGTACCAGCTTGAAGATGAACATTGGTGGTATCAGGCCATCCACCAACTCATCTTTTCTACTCTGACCCGCCTGCACCAAGCTCAGGGGCAACCCGATTGGTTGATTTTGGACGGCGGCTGCGGTACAGGCGCTATCGCCCACCAACTCAAACAGTTTGGGCAGGTCAGGGCCGTTGACCTGTCGGGCCTGGCCTTACACTTTAGCCAACGGCGCGGCTTGCAGGGACAACTGGCCCAGGCTTCAATTACCGCCATACCCATGCCCGCCAACACTTTTGACCTGGCCGTTTCTATTGACGTGATGTGCTCCGTGCCAAACGACCGGCAGGCTCTGGTCGAATTTCACCGGGTGCTCAAACCGGGCGGATTTTTACTCTTGAATCTCCCGGCCCTGAGATGGTTAAAAGGGCAACACGATCTGGCGGTACATATTCTTCACCGTTACGCGCCCAAACCCTTAAAAACTCAACTCAAGCAACAGGGGTTTACCGTTGAAAAAATCTCTTTTGCCAACTCCTTGTTATTCCCGCTTGTTGCGCCCTATCGCGTGGCTACTAACTGGCTGCTGGCTGATGAAGACGATACGCCCCGCTCCGATGTTTTCATGCCGCCCAAGTTGATGAACCATATCCTGGGTTGGGTGATGAAACAAGAGTCGCGTTTGATTCCGCGTTTTAGTTTGCCTATCGGCATGTCGCTGTTTGTGATGGCCCGCAAGCATAAAGCCGTCAATGAGTTGGCTTCAAAACCTTCAGCCCAATGACAAAAAATCTCATCAGTTTTTTTCAAAATAAATACACGCAGTGGGTCTTGATAGTCATATTAATCCTTTACCAAATGACCCGCATTATCGTTTTTGTCAACGTCTATGGCGGCGTTGAGCATGATAGCGGCTGGTTTTTGGGCATCGCTCGTTCGCTGGCCGAACAAGGGGTTTACGCGACCATGGTCAGCACCATGGTTGATCCAACTCCCGGCGGCGGAGAAAATATTTACGGCCAATACAAGGTTCAAAATGCCAAAGGGCAAATATACTTTTTCCCCGAAAGTATCGGCGCAGCCGGCGTTATTCCCAATGCCATTATCATCAAGGTATTTGGCCCCGGCTTTTGGGCATACCGCGCCGGGCCGCTGCTATTCCTCTTGCTAGGGCTGATCTTGGCCTCAGCCCTGCTCTACCGGCTTGGCGGATTTTTATCCGTGCTGATGTGTCAACTTTTTCTTTTCTTCTATCCCCAGCTGCTTATCTTTTTGGGTTATGAAGCTATGGGCGAAATCTTTAGCCTGACTTACGCCTTACTGGCGTTTGTTTTGTTTTTGGTGGCAGCCCAGGCCAAAACATATCGCTGGCTTTGGTTTATGGCCTGCGGTCTAGCCGCCGGCTTGGCCGTTACCACCAAAACCATTGCGCTGCTGTCGTTGGCCGGGCTGTTTTTGGCCTGGCTGATCTTATATTGGCAAAAGCGTAGTTCCTTCAAAGAGGGCCTGATTTTGGTTGGTAGTTGTATATCTGTCCGCTTATTATGGGAACTCATGCAATTAGTCAGCTTGACCCTGATGTTTGACTTTCAAACATATCAGCGTTTTTTGGCTCAACACCTTGACTTTTTCTTGAATGAAGGCGGCAGCGGTATGGGCCAGCCAGGCCCCCATAGTTTTACTTTTTTGTGGCAAAAAATATTAATCGTCAAAGAAATTTCTTTCAACAACAACTTTTTTGCCTTCGCCGTTTTTCTGGTTATTTTGTTCAGCGGTCCGGGGCTGATGTGGCGTCTTTTTAGGGATGAAGCCCGGCGTAATATTGTGATTTTGTTGTGGGGAGGCTGGTTCATTCATTCGGTCTGGTTTATTGCCCTGGCCAAGGGCGCTTGGGTGCGGCACAACTGGCACGCTTTGATACTGGCTATTTTTCTGCTTTCGTTCGTGCTTGTTTATGCCTGGCAAAACGTCAACCATCAGCCAAGATGGATCAATCAAAGCCTTGCCGTTTTGCTCACGGGATTACTGGCGATTGGTTTTTATGGCCAGGCCAACGCCGCCGGCCTTTTTATCTCCAACCAACTGGTTGACCGCTGGTATCAGGAACATCTAGACTCAACCTACAGCCGCGTCCCCTGGATAATTATCCCCCGCGCCGAGCAGGATGCTGCCCTGGCTGTTTTGCAAAAATTACCGACCTCGGGCCGCCTATTTTACCCCGCCGGGCACAAATCAGCCGAGCTGGCTGTGCTTAGCGGCCGTATTTTATATCCTCTTGAACGGCGACCCTTGATGCCGGCCGCATCAGGGGACGTTATTATTGTTGGCCCCTCTCTTATTTCGCCCTGGGCCAAATTGATGGAAAAACCCATGAGCCAGGCCGAACGGCAAGGTTTGATTGACACGGTCTTGCAGCGGGTCAAACAAGAATGTCCTCACCTTGTTTTTGAAAATAGCTATTACCTTATCTGCGCCCTGGATTGACCGGCCATCAATTTGAGTTTGTTGAATATGGTAAAATCCTGATCATGAAAAAGTTGATTCACCTTTATCAAAATAAATATTTTCAATGGGCTGTGCTGACCATTATAATTGTGTACCAGCTAGGGCGGCTCATTATTTTTGTCAATATTTACGGCGGCGTGGATCACGACTCCGGCTGGTTTTTGGGCGTGGCGCGCTCCCTGGCCGAACGAGGCACGTATACCACCCTGGTCAGTACCATGTCGGACCCTACCCTGGCGGCAGGTTTGGACATGAACGGGGAATTTTTTCAAATCCAAGATAAAGAAGGCCGGGTTTACTTTTTTGCCGAAGGCACCGTGGGGCCTACTCAGGTGATGCCAGACGCGCTTATGATCAAACTATTTGGCAGCGGTTTCTGGCAATTCAGAGTCGCCTCCCTGTTATTCTACCTGGCCTTTTTAAGCCTGGCTTCCTGGCTGCTGTTTTCCATAGGCGGCTTTGGGGCTGCGTTTCTTTTTCAACTTATTTTTTTCTTTTATCCCCACTTGACTGTTTTTTTGGGTTACGAATCTTTGGGAGAAGTCCCGGCCATTACCTGTATCCTGGCTTCTTTTATAATTTTTACCAAGGCCACCGTCGCCGACAAAAAGAAACTGCGCTGGTTTCTCTTGAGTGGCCTGATAGGGGGTTTGGCCCTTACCGCCAAGTTAGTTTCGCTGTTGGCTTTAAGCAGCCTGGGGTTATTGTGGTTGATTTTATATTTCCAGAAAAGGATAACCTTAAAACAAGGTCTGGTCACAGCCCTGAGCCTGCTATGCTTTCCCCTGATCTGGGAAACAATTCAACTCATCATCATCACCCAAAAGTTTGGCTTTGACACCTATCTCCAACACGGTCAGGGACGCCTTAACGTCATTCTGCTCGCCGGCAGTGGTTTAGGAGAGCAAGTCAAAGGTATTGAATTTTTGTGGTATAAATTCTCTCTCATCTCCGACATCTCCCATCCCCACCATGCCTTAAGCCTGATCACTTTTATGCTCATCACTCTGGCCGGGCCTTGGCTGGCCTGGCGACTCAGAAATCACCCCCGACAGCAAAACCTGGTAATTTTATTGTGGGGCGGCTGGTTGGTTCATACTACATGGTTTATTCTGCTATCGGAGAATGGTTGGGTTCGACATTATTGGGCCGCTTTGATTCTGGCTGTCTTGCTGCTCTCTCTTCTTTGGAGTATCCTGTGGCGTTATGCCAGAACCCGACCCGTTTGGCTCAACCTATCGTTAGCCGTCGGGGTCACCCTACTGTTGGGCCTGAATTTCTATAGCCAAAAACAGGCGGCTACTTTTTTGATGTCTGACGATCTCATTGAATATTGGTATCAAAAACACCTGGCCAGCTCTCGCATCGGCCTGGCCTGGATGATTGTGCCTCGCGCCGACCAGGCCGCTGTAGTAGACGTTATTCAACAACTTCCCTCCACCAGCCGGGTCTTTTACCCCGAAAATTATAAATCCGCCGAAATCGCCGCCTTTACGGGGCGTATCTTTTACCCCCTGCCCCGGCGGCAATGGATGTCTCCGGCCAAAGATGATGTGCTCATTATTGGCCCGGCTGTTATTTCCCGCTGGCGCAAACCCTCTGAAACAAAACCGGTCAGTCAAGCCGAACAGCAAACCTTTGTCAGGGGCATCGTGGAGTATGTCAAACAACAATGCCCTCAAATCATTTTTGAAAACAGCAACTATATTCTCTGCGCCCTCAACTAAAATGCGGGACAAATTCCGCTTTTTAGATATTGTGCATCCCTCCCGCTTGTGATAAAATCCAACTCCTATGTTTGCCCATTTATCTTTCCTGGCGCCGATGGTCGTTTTACTATTGGGCGCTTTCGTTTTGTCCATCCTTCTTCCCCGGCTGCCTGCCACCTGGCAGAGACATTGGGCCAGCCAATATTTTGGCGCGCCCGGTCTGATTGTCCTGGCCGGGTTATTCTTGCTCATCCGGCTCACGGCGGGGCCGGGCGCTTTGATCGAGAGCCTGAAATTATCAGCCTGGAATTTCACGGCAGAAGGCAGTGGCGCGGCCCTGGCTATCCAACTCCATCCGCTCAACCTTACCTTTTTGATTCTAAGCTTGTTGGTTTTGCTGGTTGGCGCTCTGGTTTCGCGCCCTGGGGCTGGCGGCGGCAATCAGGGCTGGGCCTTCATGCTGGGAGCAAGCGCCTACTTTTTGTTTGTGTCGGCCAATAACCTGACCCTGAACTATGCAGTGCTGGTATTTGATCTTTGCCTGGTTTATTATTGGCTCACGCAGGGGCACTACAACTTGAGCGCGGCCCGCCTTTTTTTGGGTATTTTAACCGCCAGCGCCTTGACCCTGACCTCAAGCCTGCCAAATACAACGTGGGGCGCATTTCTGCTGGGCCTGGCTCTCTGGCTAAGACTGGGACTATATCCCTTTTCTGAAGCGGCAGTTGCTGAAAAACAAGCCAATCTTAAAAACAATTCCTCTATGCTGGTTTATTGGGGATTATCATTAGCGGTAGGAATTTATCTGGTCGCCGGCAGCATGGCCGGATCATTGCCCGAAATCTGGCGCTGGCTCACTTTGACCACCATGCTGCTTAATGGCCTGCTGGCCTGGTTGATCGAGCCAAGCCAGGGGCAACGTTCCCTGTTGCTTGTCCGGCTGATTCTTGTCCAAACCTTGCTGCCCCTGCTACTGGCGGCCTCTTTATCGAAAGAGGTGATCGGGGCTTATGCAGTGGGCCTTATTCTGAGCCTGGCTGCTTTGTGGGTGACGCCCTCCCTGGGCAGGCCGCCCTTTGGCCGGGAACTTTGGCAATGGTGGCCCTACACTCCGGCCCTGGCTGCTACCTTCACCCTGGTGGGCATGCCTTTATTCCTCAATTGGCCGGCCTGGATCGCCATTTTTTCCCTGGAAAATCTTCTCCTGATAGGCGGCGTGATGGTGGCCCAGACCCTGGCTTTGAGCGGACTGGCTCGTTATTGGCTCGGCCTGCTGGGGCAGAACAACGCAAATCTATCATCCGTATCCCTTACGCCAGGCCAGCTTATGGCCTCGGTGGCCGGGGTGGTGGCGGCAGTTCCTTTTTTGATACCGGGTTTGGGGCCGCTTGTTCTGGCAGCCTTGATGCACATAGAATGGCCAGCCGCAAACTTCACTCCAGCCACCCTGGCCACGATAGTTGTTTCAGTGATAGCTGCCGCTGCCCTAGGGTATTTCAGAAAAAATATCACTGACCGGCTAAAAATCCCCGTCCCCCCTCTGGCCGAATTTATCCAGCTACGTTGGCTGCTGCGCTGGGCAGAAAAATCATTGAGTGGGATCGGAAAATTGATATTACGGACAAACGTTATTCTGGAAGGGCAGCACTACCTGGGCTGGGCGCTCTTCACCGCCCTGGTCGGCGTCATCATCGTTATTCTACGCGAAACATAGTCCGGCCTGCCTCAACCTGGAATCAAGTAATGCTGTTTCCTAATTTCTAGTTTTTCATGCCAACATTACCAGAAATTCTAAACCAACTGCAATTCATCAGCCAAGAAACCGCCTTATTAGGGCTATTTGTCACTGCCGGTTTTATTTTGGTAGGTCGAGATTGGCGTCTTCTCATTTTGGCTTTGCTGGCTCAATACATCCTGGTTGGGCTGGCCCTTTCGCGCCTGGTGCGGCCCGACATAGCCGTTTTAAAAATAATGATCGGCGCCTTTATCTGCCCCATCCTCTTTTTATCGGCCCGGCAAGTGTCAATCAGCGCCCCGCTCTTCTCCCCAATAAAGGACAAACGCTACCGGGTTTCATCGCCCACCGGCGTGGTCTTTAGGTTGTTGGCGGCCTTGTTAATGATCTTGATCACCCTCACTTTAAGCCAGATGTTTCGCCTGCCCGGTCTATCGCCCAGCCTCACCATTGCCGTCTATTGGCTGAGCCTGGCCGGTCTCACCATCCTCATCCTCACCGAGGACCCGCTCAAAGTGGGCCACGGTTTATTAACGGTTTTAACAGGCTTTGACCTTTTCTATACCACCCTCGAACGAAGCCTGCTCATTACCGGACTGTGGGGCTCCATCAATTTATTGATTGCGCTGGCCTTGAGCTATCTCATTGTGGCTAAAGGCGCGGCCCCGGAGGAGGAACAGTGATGCCGCCTGCCTTATGGCTCATTATCGTCCCCCTGGCCGCTGTCCCGGTGGTATACCTCTTGCGCCGGACAGGGTTGGGGGCCGTTGTCGCCGCCGGGGTAGCCCTCTTTTCTGCCTGGTTAGCCTGGCGACTGCCGCCGGGACTTGTGGCCAATATCCTGGGCCGCCCCATCGAATTAGACCAACTCTCGCAAACAACCCTGGCTATACTGTTTGCCGCCGGAGCCGTTCTGTTTTTGATCGCTCTGCCCATTTCGCCCCCGGAAAACCAAATTGCGCTCAAACGTGAGCCGGGCCGGGGACGCACGTTTCACCCGGTTGGCCTGGCCACCCTGGCCATTTTTGTGGCCGCCAGCCTCTCCGGTCACCTGGGTATTACGGCCATTTTGATTGAGGTAGCCGTGATTTTTGCCGTATTTATCATTCAGGGCAGGCGGCTAGAGTCAACCCGGGCCGCGCAACGATTTTTAGTGATGCTGTCGTTGGCCGTGCCCCTTTTTCTGTTAGCCGCTTGGCGCATTGACCGGTATCAACTCAGCGGCGGGGCGCAGCTGGCCGGCTATTTGCAACAAACCACCCTGCTCGTTGGGCTAGGTTTTGCCTTGTGGCTGGCCGTTTTTCCCGGCCACGGCTGGTTGACGGCCGTAGCCGCCGAAGCCAATCCTCCAGCTGCCGCCTTTGTGCTTATTGCTTTTCCCCTGGCGGCTTTTTCAACCCTGATAGAGTTACTGGCAAACTTCCCCTGGCTAGTGACCTCATCGCCGTTAGCCTGGGCCATGATTGTGGCCGGGATAGTGACCGCCCTGGCAGGGGGGCTGCTGGCCGCCGTACAGCGCAGCTTTAGCGCATTGCTGGGTTATGCCGCGCTTTACGATCTGGGGTGCGCCCTGGCCGGGTTGGGCGCGGGCGGGCAGGCCGCCGTGATCACTATTTTGGCCGGCCTCATTGTCCGCACTTTGGCGTTGACCCTCAACGCCGCCTGCCTGGTGGCCCTGCAACGGCATGCCGCGCACGACGGTTTTGCCCAGGTAACCGGCCTGGCCCGGCGACTGCCGGTAACGACTGCCGGGCTGATTATCGGCGGCTTGACCCTGGCCGGCGGGCCGCTGACGATTGGTTTTCCGTTACGCTGGCAATTGCTCCAGGCCACAGCCGGGGTTGACTCGCGTTGGCCCGTCTTATTGGCTTTGGCGGGGTTGGGCGTGGCAATGGGCTATTGGCGCGGCCTGAAATTTCTATTACCCCAACCCAAAAAGCGACCGTCAAAACTGTCAAGCAGAGTCGCTCTGAGCTTGCAGGAACCGGTGCTGCTCCTTATCCTCATTGGTTTATTGGCAAGCGCCTGTATTCTTTTGGGGCTTTTCCCCTGGCTCTTGGTTGAGCCGTTGCAGGAATTATCAAGGGGCATTACCATCCCCATTCGCTAGGCTCCCGCCGTTTACGGCCGATATACCCTCTGCCGCGCGGCATCCAAATCACTTAACCCAGGGTCAATAACAGAGAGAGGTAATTATACCGGCGGATAAGGCACATTATGGCCCAAAGACCATTCGGGGAAGGAAGTTGTTTTTAGCAAAACGCCAATGCGTTTTTTGAAAGCCCGAATTTCTGCCGGGGAGATGACTTGCGCCAGCACCCGGTAAAAGACACAAGTTTCATCCAGCATGCTTTGCAAACGTTCCAGGTCTTTCAACAGGGGGGGAGGAATAGCCTCGTCGGAAAATTCCCAAATTACGGTGCGGAGTTTGCGGTCGGTGTGAAAAGTCAGGCCATGGTCAATGGCCCAAATTTTTCCATCTTTATCTTTAAGACAATGCCCGCCTTTGCGGTCGGCATTGTTAACAATAAAGTCAAACAAGGCCATGCTTCTAAAAGCTTCGGTAAATGCCGGCAGGTGGCGCAGGGTAAAGTAGTGGGCCTCAAAATCGGCGTCAATGAAAAGCTGCACGCTGCCCGCCCCGTGCGGACCGTTATCTCTAAACACAACCGGGGGAATACGCGGCCAGCCCAATATCTGGCTGACCAGGTAGCTGGCGAATTCTCGCTGGCAGAGCGTGCCCTCGGGAAAATCCCACAGGGGGCGTTCGCCCTGGCATGGTTTGTAAACCGCCAGCAATTCTTGCCGGGGCAGCGATCCTTCCGGCGGCGCCTGGCGGCTCAAGCTGACCAGAAAGGTATAGTTAGAACTCCAGGGGAACAAGCCCTGTAGCGCTATTTCTCCCTCCAACAACATTTCCAAAATCCAGGGGAGATCGAGTTCGGGGCGGTTGGCGGTTGACAGCTTTTGCACAGTGTCAATGATTTGCCGAGCGTCTAGACCCATTTTTTCTCGTGGCCGTTGCTCCTGGGGCAAAAGTGTCCCTCGGGATCCATCGGCGCATGGCACAGGGGACAAAGCGGCCGTCCCTGTTGCACCACTCCCAGGGTGTGTTCGCTAAAAACCTTCATCTGCGCCCGCGTGGCCCAAAAACGGGCCGCAGAGGGGTCGGAGGCCACATCGTCTTCTGCTTGAACTTCTTGGACTACTACCACCACTAAATCCTGTTCCTGGTCATAACCCAGCCCAATTTGCCCTACCACAAAAGAGGGGGCTAACGGTTCCTGCAACATCAAATCGGCGGTCAGCGGCTCATCAAATTTGGAGTAGATCTGTGGATACTTTTCATCCAATCCTTCCAAAAGCTCAATAACACTGGCGGCCAAAATGGTAGCCTGCTCTTTTTCCAATTTAAGGGTAATGGTTGACCTACCTTGACTGGCTTGCAACAAAAACACGCGCTCGCCCGGCGGCCCAACCGTGCCGATGGTAATCCGGGAAACGGGATTAAAATCTACCAGGTGCCCTGCCATAAAAATCCTCTTTCGTTTATGTTTTGCCCTTTTTCCGGTCCGGGTTCGGCGGCGGAACGTGATGCGTATCATTGACGCACACCACGCGCGGCCCCAGCGGTGTAAAGCTGATGGTAGTAATGGACGCAGTGCTGATCACAATCCGCTGGAACAGGTCAAAATGCATGCCCAAATAATGGGCCACGGCGGCCTTAATCAAATCGGCATGCCCCACCACCGCAATTGTCTCGCCGGGATGTCGGGCCACCAGGCTGTTGATCTCTTGCACAAAGCGGGCCTGCATGCCATACATGCTCTCTCCATCAGGAAAACCGGCCCCGCTGGGATAGAATTGAATGGCCGGCCATTGCGGTGTTTGGGCTAATTTCTTAACTTTTTGGCCGGTCCAGGCGCCATAATCCACTTCCAAAAAACCTTTGCGCGCTTCAACCTCTAATTTATGGTATTGCCCAATGGCCTGGGCTGTTTCCATAGTTCTTTCCAGGGGGCTGGCATAAATTGCATTCAATTTCACTTTGGCCAGGTATTTGCCCAATGCTTTGGCTTGTTGGCGGCCATATTCATTCAAATGCACCCCGGGGGTTCGGCCGGCCAGTTTATCACGCTTGCTCCACTCGTTTTCACCGTGGCGGATAAACAAAACAGTCGTGGGCTGCGGATGGTGTTGAGATTTCTTCCGAGAGTCTTTGTTTGGCTTTTTGGTCATTAAATTTTACGGGCCAAATGATGCTAGTGCAAATGTCAGCCTGATGCTTTGAGATTGGGCCAGTCTTTGAGACTGGCCCAATCTAGCCACATTCAAACAATCAGCGTGCCAGATGCACTAGGTAGTAATATAGCATGCCAATCTCGTTTCATCAAACCACATAAAAATCTTAATTCACTCACAGCCCATCACATCCTCAATCACCTGGCGCAACGTGGCCGTATCCAGGTCTTTTTTATCTAAAAATGCCACCGCCCCGGCCTCCAGCCCTAACTGGCGAAACCCCCGGTCAGGATAGGCGCTGATCAGGATGACGCGCACATTGGGCAATTGGGCCTTGATCCGCCGGGTGCATTGAATACCGTCCTCGTCACCCAGCACCACATCCACCAACACTAATTGGGGCGCGGCGCCCTCTATCAAGCGTAAGGCCTCTCTGGTGTTCTCCGCTTCATAAATAACCGCCTGGGGATACGCTTTGCCGACCACTCGCCGCAATTGGCGCCGATAACGGCCGTTGTCATCCACCAGCAAAATGGTTACCCGCTCTCGGGCCGGCGTTTCAGGAAGGAACACAGCCAGCATCGCTTCCTGGCCCGATACAGCCAGCACTTCAGGGTGGGTCATCACATAATTGACCGCCTCCAGCCGGCTCTGCACCTGGAGTTGCCGGTAGAGGCGGGTGAGGTGATTCTCCACCGTTTTAACGCTCAAACACATCTCTTTGGCAATGGTGTGATTATCATACCCCTGCTGCAATAAACGCAGAATCTCGCGCTGGCGCGCGGTGAGAGGCGGCACAGCCCGCCCTCCGGTGGGGCTAACCAATTTATCCACTAACCGGCTGGAAATCCACTTCTCGCCGGCCAGCACCCGTTGCACGGCCAGGCGTAAATCGCTGAGAGGTTGATTTTTTAGATGATAACCATTCACCCCTGCTCCCAACAAACCCTGCACGTAAAAGTCATCGTCGTAGGCGCTGACCACCAGGATTTTCATGGCCGGGTAATCGGCTCGAATCTGCCGGATGGCGGACACTGGCTCAAAATTGGGCATGGTCACGTCTATCAGCAAAAAATCAGGCCGAGTTTTGGCCAAGGCGGCAAACAACTCCGGACCATCCCCCACCTCCCCCACCACATCCAGGTTTGGTAATTCCTGCAAGGCATTGCGAATGCCGGCCCGCACCACGGCATGGTCATCGGCTAAAAGAATTCGTACTTGCTCCATATTGCGATTATACCATTGTTACCGGCCCTTGCCCAAGCGGACCGGGGTTGTGTAATAGGGGGATTTCCCCTATTGGCTTTAGGGGGAAATTCCACCTAGATAATAGGGGCAAAAAAGGGGAAACAAGGGTACAAAAGTCCTAAACCTTTTGTTATAATGCGAGTCTGAACGGTGAATGAGAATAAGGAGTGAAAAAATGTCCTGCTGACATTTATCACCCTTTCACTCCTGAATCTTTTTTCAGGCCGTAAACTGAGGAGAGGAAACCTCCACTTTGCCATGCGCCATTCCTCCAAGAATCACAAACGCCAAAACATATCACCCTGCCGCCAGACTGCAAAAGGGAAACTATGATTGATTATCTCACTTATTATTACCAGCGGGGTACAGAACCATTTCGCAGTCTGTCGGCCCTACCAGATATTGAAGCCATTCAAATTATGGAAGACCTTTATGTTAAATATGAAGGGTCTCTTGCCTTTGCCAGATTCAAAAATCCGGTTCAATATCTGCACGACCGAAAGCAAACGGAGCAGTGGGCCCGAGAAGCGTTCATGGCCAAGGGCGGGCAACCCCGGGCGGCTTATCCGATTCCGATGGTGCTGGGGGCATCCAAATGGATAGTAAAACACGCTCCTGATCCTGACCGGCATGGTGAAATACGTATCCCTCTTTCAGCCTTTCGGGAAGATGAGGTGAGTTTTACTTACCCGGATAGTATGATCTCCCACTGGTTTGGCCGGGATAAGCCCTCTGCCTATTACCAGCCTGATTATCATGGCCAGGTCTTCACGATTTCCGAAATTCTCTCAATCATAGATACTCACGG